>JBOGGR010000022.1:0-4217 GCA_050744025.1 Acidimicrobiales bacterium | reverse complement strand
CGACGGAAGCCGGTTGCCGGTGAGGTGAGGTGCTGTGCCGGTAGCCCATCGGCTCGATTCGATACCCTAACAGTGTGAGTACCGAACCAGTGAGCCGGCCAGGTCGGGTGGCGGCCCGCCTGTCCCGTCAGGTGGAGCTGGCGCTGGCGGAGGTCGAGCTGTCCCTCCCCCAGTACCGGCTCCTGTTCCTCCTTGCCGAGGGCAGGATCGCGGCATCCGCCCTGGCGGACCGGCTGGCGGTCTCGCGACCGAGCGTGACAGCGGTGGTGGACGGGTTGGTGAGCCGCGGGCTGGTGGAGCGCCAGCCGGATCCCGACGACCGGCGACTGGTCCGCCACGAGCTGACCCCGGCCGGACGTGGAGCGCTCGATGCGGCTGACACGGCCGTCGACGAGCGGCTGCGGGCCATCGCCTCCCACATCGAGGGGCGGGAGGGGGCAGCGTTCGGGGAGCTGGGCGGCTGGCGGAGCGCGCTCGACGCGTACCGCTTGGCCAAGGTCGCCGCCGTCCGGTGAGGCTCGTCACCCGGCGCACCCTGGTGGGGAGCCCTGCAGGGGGCTCCCACTTCGTACCGGTGACTGTCGCCCCCCGCTACGAGCGGCCTTGGGCCACGATCGACCCCGACCAGAGCCGGTCGTGGCTGCGGCGGGCCTGGCCCATAGTGCGTGCCCACCGGCGGACCTTTGTCACCGCGCTCTTGCTGTCCTTCGCCGGCCTGGTCATGCAGGTCCAGATCCCCGACCTCTTGAACAAGGCCGTGACGAACTCGCTCCAGCGGCACACGGTGCCGCTCAGCCACTACGTGTGGTGGGTGCTCGGCCTCGCGCTCGCCGGCGGGCTCTCCAGCTACGTGTCCCGGCTCAACCTGATGCGCACCGCCTATGCCATGGAGTTCGACCTGCGCAACATCATCTACGAGCACCTGGTGGGGATGTCGTTCCCGTTCTACGACCGGGTGCAGTCGGGTCAGCTCATCTCGCGGGCCAACTCCGACATCCGCTCGGTCCAGATGTACCTGACCTTCGCCCCCGTCATCCTGGTCCAGTGCGCCATCGCCGTGGTGGCGTTCGGATACATGCTCTCCATCAACGTGCCTCTGGCGTTCGTGGCCATGACGACCACGCCCCTCGTGTACGTGCTGAGCGCGCGAATGCGCAGGTCGATGTTCCCGGTGTCGTGGTTGATCCAGGCCCGGCTGGCCGAGGTAGCCACCGTGGTGGACGAGAACGCCAACGGGGTGAGGGTGGTGAAGTCCTTCGCCGCCGAGGCCGTGGAGCTGCGCAGCCTCGCCAAGGCAGCCCAGCGGGTGCAATGGGCCTACATCAGGGACGCCGACCTGCGGGCCCGCTTCACTCCCGCCGTCCAGAACCTCCCCCAGGTCGGGCTGGCCCTGGTGCTGCTCCTGGGGGGCTACCTGGTGGTCCGAGGTCATCTGGGGGTGGGAGCGATACTGGCCTTCAGCGCGTACATCGTGATGCTCCAGGCGCCGTTCCAGATGCTGGGGATGCTCATCATGCTCGGCCAGCGGGCCAGGGCTTCGGCGGGACGCATCTACGAGATACTGGACCAGCAGCCGACAGTCGTCGACCGGGCCGGGGCGGTCGACCTCGTGAGCTGTGCCGGAGACGTTGCCTTCGAGTCGGTCGACTTCGCCTACACGGACGAAGGGCCGGCCGTGCTGTCCGGCTTCTCCCTCCACATCCGCCCCGGGGAGACGGTGGCCCTGGTCGGGCGAACGGGATCCGGCAAGTCGACGGTTGGCCGGCTGCTGCCCCGCTTCTACGACGTCACGGGCGGAAGGGTCCTGATAGACGGCAACGACGTGCGCCACCTCACCGCCGCCAGCCTGCGTGCCCACGTGGGGGTGGTGCTCGACGAGCCGTTCCTCTTCTCTGCCTCGATCCGGGACAACATCGCCTACGGGCGGCCCGACGCCGACATCACCGACGTGGTGGCGGCTGCCCGGGCCGCTGGGGCGGAGGAGTTCATAGACGAGCTCCCTGACGGCTACGACAGCGTCGTCGGGGAGAGGGGCTACACGTTGTCGGGTGGCCAGCGCCAGCGGCTGGCCATCGCCCGCGCCCTTTTGGCCAACCCGCCCATACTCGTCCTGGACGACGCCACCAGCGCCATCGACGTCCAGGTCGAGCTGCAGATCCACGACGCTCTGCGCGGGCTGATGCAGGACCGCACGACCCTCGTCATCGGCCATCGGCTCTCCACCATCACCCTGGCCGAGCGGGTCGTGCTCATGGACGAAGGGCGGGTGGTGGCACAAGGCTCCCACGCCGAGCTGCTGGCCAGCTCCCCGCTCTACGTGGAGGTCCTCGCCCAGGCCGAGGAGGAGGAGCGCCGCGCGGCCGACCGGGAGCCGGGCGGCCCTCCCCCCGAGCGTCCGGCGCCCCCCTCGGCGGAGCTAGGCGGGCGACGCCGGACCGGGGACGCCGCCGATGCCGGCCTTCTCACGGGCCCGCTGTCGCCGGACAGGATCGGCTGATGGCCTGGGGCGGTTGGGGCGGTGGGTACGGCTCGCGAACCGCGGCCAATCCCGGCGGCGGCCTGCCCTTTGCCGGCATCCCTTCCGAGCTGCGGGAGGGCGTGGACCGCCTGCTCGAGGAGGAGCCGGACCGCGGGGAGCCCGACGTCACCTTCAGCCATCGAGCCACAGAGGCAGAGGGGCGGCGCCTCAGCCTGTGGCGGGTCCTCTCCGACCACTGGCTCCTCGGGATCGCGGGGGCGACGTTCGTGGTGGTCGTGAGCGTCGTCAACCAGGCCGGCCCCAAGCTGATCGGCATCGGGATCAACGACGGGATGCTTCGAAAGAACATGGGTGTCGTCGCCCTGACTGCGCTCGCCTACCTGGTGGCGATAGGCATCACGGCCACTGCGCAGCGCTTCCAGGTCAGGGTGACAGGACGCCTGGCGGCTCGTGTCATGTACGACCTGCGCGTGAAGGTGTTCACCCACCTCCAGCGCCTCGGGCTCGATTTCTACACCGACGAGAAGGCCGGCGTGATCATGAGCCGGATGACGAGCGACATCGAGAACCTCCAGCAGCTGCTGCAGGACGGTCTTGCCCAGCTGGCCGTGCAGGGTCTCACGATGATCGTCATCGCGATCCTCTTGTTCACGATGGACGTCCGCCTCGCCCTCATCACCATGGCGCTCGCCCTGCCGGCCCTGGTCGTCGCCTCGCTCTGGTACAGGACGGCCTCCGAGCACGCCTACGACCGGGTGCGGGACGGCATCGCCGCCGTGCTGGCCGACCTTTCCGAGAGCCTGCACGGCGTCCGGGCGGTCACCGCCTACAACCGCCAGCAGCACAACATCGTCCATCACCGCAACGTGGTGGGCGACTACCGGGAGGCCAACAACCACACCGCCCAGCTCAGCTCCCGCTATGGCCCCGGGGTCCAGATGCTCGGCTACCTGGACCAGGCGGCCCTGCTCGCCATCGGGGGCGACATGGTTGTCCACCACTCGCTCAGCCTGGGCGCCCTGGTCGCCTTCTTCTTGTACCTCAACCGCTTCTTCTCGCCGATCCAGCTGCTGGTCCAGCAGTACACCACCTTCCAGCAAGGGCATGCCTCGATCCTGAAGCTTCGCACCCTGCTCGCCGTCCAGCCCAGCGTGGCGACGGATCCGGCTGCTCACGACCTCCCACCCATCGACGGCGACATCACTTTCGACCACGTGAGCTTCGGCTACGACCCGGACACGCCCGTGCTCCACGACATCGAGCTCCGGGTTCGCGTTGGCGAGACCGTCGCCTTCGTGGGACGCACGGGGGCGGGCAAGTCGACCATCGCCAAGCTCGTGACCCGCTTCTACGACCCCACGGCAGGCAGCGTCTTGATAGACGGCCACGACCTCAGGTCGGTGACCATCGACTCGCTCCGCCGCCAGCTAGGGGTGGTTCCACAGGAGCCCTTCCTCTTCGCCGGGACGTTGCGCTACAACATCGCCTTCGCCAAGCCCGATGCCACGGACGAGGAGGTGTGGGAGGCGGTCCGGGCGGTCGGCCTGGCCGACGTGGTGGAGCGCATGCCGGAGGGCCTCGACACAGTCGTGCACGAGCGGGGCCAATCGTTGTCGTCGGGCGAGCGGCAGCTCGTCGCCCTGGCCCGCGCCTTCCACGCCCATCCCCGGGTGCTGGTGCTCGACGAGGCCACCTCCAACCTCGACCTGGCGTCGGAGGCCAAGATCGAGGCCGCTCT
>JBOGGR010000021.1:0-15036 GCA_050744025.1 Acidimicrobiales bacterium | reverse complement strand
CCGCTTGGCGGCGGCTCTCGTCCCCGTCCCACCCGAGCTCGGGCGCTACGAGGGCGGCGACCGCCGGCGCGGCCCGGGCGGTGGCCACGCGGTCCCGGAGGAGCGCCCGGGTCCGCCGGGAGAGTATGTCGATGAGCGTGTGGGCCATCTCGTGGCGGGCCGCGTACACGGCCTCGGCCGCCACGTAAGGGAGGCCCTCGACAAGGGGCCGGCCCATCTCGGGCGCCGACCGGGCCAGCTCCAGCACGGCCCCGGCCTCCCCCCCGTGGCGGTCCACGAGGTGGGCGAGGGTCACGGGGTCGGTGCCGAGGCGCTCGGCGGCTCCGGGCTGGCGGAGCTCGGCGGTCCCGGCCCAGCCGCGGAGGCGGAGGGACGCGGTCGGGCTGCGTCGCGGGCTCCGTCCCAGGCGGCGGATGGCGAGGTCGACCGTGTCGGCGGCCATCTTGCGGTAGGTGGTCAGCTTGCCGCCGGTGATGCTGATCAGGCCGCTCGGCGACTCGCCGACGCGGTGACGGCGCGACAGGTCGGCGGTCCGGGCCGAGGTGGCCCCGGCCGAGGCGGCGAGCAGCGGCCGCAGGCCGGCCCACACCCCGCTCACGTCCGCAGGGGACAGGGCCCGGGTCACGGCGGCGTTGACGGCGCCGAGGACATAGGCGACGTCCCCGGCCGTGGCGCGAGGGTCGTCGAGCGGCCCCTGGTAGTCGGTGTCGGTGGTCCCGATGTAGACCTGCCCCCCCCAGGGAACAACGAAGACGGACCGCTTGTCGCCCGGCACCGGCACCACCGCCGCCATGTCGCAGGGGAGGCGGTCGGCCGGGACGGCGATGTGGATCCCCTTGGCCGGCCTGATCCCGCCGGGGCTGCTGGTCGGGGCCCCGCCGGCCAGGGCCTCGACCCGGTCGGCCCAAACGCCGGTGGCGTTCACGACCACCGAGGCTCCCACGTCGACCGGCCGGCCTCCCTCGGGCTCGACCCGGGCGCCGGCCACCCGGCCTGCGGCGTCGCGGAGCAGCCCGGTCACAGGCGCGTACGTCGCTACCACGGCGCCGTGGTCGAGCGCAGCCGTGCGGGCCACTGCGAGGGTCAGGCGGGCGTCGTCGGTGTGGGCGTCGTAGTAGACGAAGCCGGCGACGAGGCGGTCGGTGCGCAGCGTCGGCAGGTGCGCCAGGGCCTCCTCGGCCCCGACCCGGCGGTGGCGGTGCCCGATGCGGAGCCCTCCCGTGAGGTCGTAGGTCCAGAGCGCCGTCTGGACGGTCCGGGCCAAGGCCGCGTTCACCATGCCGTCCCGACCGAGCAGCGGGATCAGGAACGGCAGGGGCTGCACGAGGTGGGGGGCGTTGGAGAGCAGCCGCTGGCGCTCGGCCAGGCTCTCGTAGACCAGGCGCAGCTCCCGCTGCTGGAGGTAGCGCAGCCCGCCGTGGACCAGCTTGGAGGAGCGCGAGGACGTCCCCGAGGCCAGGTCCCGGCGCTCCACCAGGGCCGTGCGCAGGCCCCGGGCGGCGGCATCGAGCGCCACCCCGGCGCCGGTGATCCCGCCCCCGATCACCAGCACGTCGAAGGAGTCGCCGGCCAGGCGAGCCAGCGACGCGGAGCGGTCGAAAGGGCTGCGCGGCGGGGACATACAGCGCTCGAATCTTGTCACAGGTCCGGTTGGGGCCGAGGTGATAGCAGTTTTGGTCGTAGGACGACGCGAAGTGCTATCACCTCTCGGTACCCGGGGGGTGGGGCGGCGGAGCCGGGCCGCCCGAGACGGGCAGTTAGCATGGACGGGCACCAAGGACGTGATTTCCCTGAACTACTCCTCCTGGCGCCAGAGGGCTGCCTGCCGAGGGCTGGACCCCGACATCTTCTTCCCGGTGACCGACGAGGACGCCGAGGAGGCCAAGGCCGTGTGCGCGGTCTGCCCCGTGCGCCAGGCCTGCCTGGAGCACGCCCTCGCCAACCGGGAGCGGGACGGCGTCTGGGGCGGTGCCACCGAGCGGGAGAGGCGCCGCATCGTCCGCCAGCGTCGAAAGACGGCCTGAGCCGGGGCTGCCAACCCGCGGGAGTGGGCGCGGGACGGGTAGCGTCACGAGATGGATTTCGAGCTTCCCGACGAGCTGGCCGAGCTCCAGGGCGTGGTCCGCCGCCTGACCCAGGACAAGGTGGCCCCGAGGGCCCGGGAGATCGACGAGACCGGGGAGTACCCGGAGGACCTGTTCGAGGTGTTCCGGGACGCCGGGCTGCTCGGCCTGTGCCTCCCGACCGAGCACGGCGGCTCGGGCGCTGGCATCCTCGGCCTCACCATCGCCATCGAGGAGGTGGCCAAGGCGTCCAACTCCGCCGCCCTGATGCTGCTGCTCACGAGGCTGCCGACCGGTCCCATCATGATCGCCGGCTCCGACGAGCAGCGACGACGCTACCTGCCCGGGATCGCCGACGGGAGCCAGCGGGCCGCCTTCGGGCTGTCCGAGCCCCAGGCCGGGAGCGACGTCATGGGCATGCGGACCCGTGCCGTCCCCGACCCGGACCGAGACGGCGGCTGGGTCCTGCGGGGCACGAAGTGCTGGATGTCGGGCGTGGCCCAGGCCGACTGGTACACGGTGTTCGCGAAGACCTCCGAGCCGGCCAGCCGGGCCCACGACTCGGTGACCGCGTTCGTCGTGGAGCGGCGCTGGGACGGCGTCGATGTGGGCCGGCTGGACCACAAGATGGGGGTGCGGGGGGTCGACACCGGGGAGCTGATCCTTTCGGACGTGGCCGTGCCGCCCGAGAACGTGATCGGGGAGGTGGGCGGGTTCCGGCTGGCCATGCTCGGGCTCAACGCCATGCGCCCCGTCGTGGCCGCCCGCGGCATCGGCCTGGCCGAGGGCGCCCTCATGTACGCGACCGAGTACGTCCAGGGGCGGGAGGCGTTCGGCCGGACCATCGCCGACTTCCAGGGCATCCAGTGGGAGATCGCCAAGCTGGCGACGGAGATCGAGGCCGCCCGCCTGCTCACCTACCGGGCCGCCTGGATGGCCGACCGGGGCCAGTTCACCAAGGAGTGGGTCCCGTACCTGTCGATGGCCAAGTACCACGCCACCGAGCTGGCGGTGCGGGCCTCGGGGTTGGCCGTCCAGCTGCTGGGTGCGGCCGGCTACATGAAGGAGCACCCCACCGAGCTCTGGTACCGGGACGCCCGCCAGCTCACGATCGTGGAGGGCACCTCCGAGGTCCAGCTCGGCCTCATCGGCAGGGGCGTGCTCGACCGCGACCTATGGTGGGGGTGAGGCGCCGGGCGGGCGGGGCGGCGCCGGCGGCCCGAGCCCGAGCGGCGCCGTCTCGAGCGGCTCCGGCGGTCCCCGGCCCGAGCGGGGACGGCGGCCCCGTCCCGAGCGGCTCGGTGACCACGCTGGAGGACCTCGGGGGCTGGGCCGGCGTCCTGGGACGGTTGATGGCCGGAGACTCCCTCGAGGCCAACGAAGCCGGGGCGGCGCTCTCGGACATCCTGGCCGGCAACGCCACCCCGGCGCAGGTGGCGGCGTTCGTGGCCTGCCTGCGCCTGCGGGGGGAGACGGTGGAGGAGCTGGCCGGGCTGGTCGGGGCCATGCTGGCCTACGCCGAGCCGGTGCCCGTGCCCCCCGCGCTGGCCGGGCGGCTGGTGGACACGTGCGGAACGGGAGGCGATCGCAGCCACACCGTCAACGTCTCGACCATCGCCGCGTTCATCGTGGCCGGGGCGGGGGCCCCCGTCTGCAAGCACGGCGGCCGGGCCGCGTCCTCGGCCAGCGGCTCGGCCGACGTGCTGGAGGCCCTGGGCGTGGCCGTCGACCTGGGGCCCGCGGGGGTGGTGCGGTGCGTCCAGGAGGTCGGGATGGGCTTCTGCTTCGCACCCCGGTTCCACCCGGCCATGCGCCATGCCACTCCTGTGCGCCGGGAGCTCGGCGTGGCCACGGTGTTCAACTTCCTAGGCCCGCTGGCCAACCCGGCCCGGGCCCGGCGCCAGGTGGTGGGGGTGAGCGACCCGAGCATGGCCGACAAGATGCTGGGCGTGCTGGCCGCCAACGGGGCCACGCGGGCCATGGTCGTGTGGGGCCACGACGGCCTGGACGAGCTGTCCACGACGGGCGTCTCTGTGGCCCTTTCGCTGGGGCCAGAGGGCGGGATCGCCCGTCTCGAGGTGGACCCCGGGCGCCTCGGACTGGCGCCGGCCCGGTTGGGCGACCTCGTGGGGGGGAGCGCCACGGCCAACGCCGCTGCCGCCAGGCGTGTCCTCGCCGGCGAGAGCGGCCCTCATCGCGACATCGCCGCCCTCAATGCTGCTGCCGGCCTCGTGGTGGCCGGTCTGGCGCCTGATCTGGCCGCGGGGCTGGAGCTGGCTGGAGCCGCGATCGACGGTGGCGGGGCGGCCGGCGTGCTCGATGGGCTGGTGAGGGTCTCCCAGGAGGAGGCGGCCAAGGGGTAGGGGCTCCGGGGGGGTAGGCCCTCCCGGCCCCCGGCCCCGCGGCGCCCTCCCGGCCCCCCGCGCCCCGCCCAGCCGCTCAGCCGGCCCCTGCCTCAGCCCTGGCCCAGGTCCCACATGGCTTCCAGGTCCCGGCGGCTGTAGGCCTGGAAGGCAATGAGGGTGGACGTGGCCAGGATCCCGGGCAGCTCGACCATGCGTCCGGTCACGACCTCGGCCAGCTCCTCGTGACGCCGCACCCTGACCACTGCCACCAGGTCGGCGGTCTCTCCGGCCACGGAGTAGACCTCGGCCACTCCGTCCACGTCCGCCAGCTCCTGAGCCAGCGGGGCGATGCGGGCCGGCTCGGCATCGATGAGGACGAAGGCGTGGACCATCGGTGGGCAGGCTACCTCCCACCCTCATCGCCCCGCGGCGCCTCCGGTCGCCGCCGCCGCCACGCACCGTCCGCATTCCGGGGGCCGCCCGCGAGGACGGTCAGGTCGTCGAACGTGCTGTGAAACGGGTGCCAGGTGGCCCGCCGCCAGCACAGTTCGCTTGCCCGGGCCGAACTGTGGCGAGAAGTGGTCAGCATATGGTCCGTCGTCCACACAGTTCTTCGCCTGGGCCGGTCCGCGCCCGGAGCCGCCCCTCTGGCAGCTCACCGGGAGAAGGTGACGGTCTCCCAGGTGCGGCCCCCGTCGGTCGTCTCCAGAAGGCGGCTGGGGCGGGACCCTGCGCTGCCGGCCCCGCTCCCGGCCCCGGGCCGGGCGGCGGGGGGCGACCCCTCGATCACGATCCCCTGGGTGGCAGAGGTGAAGCCCAGGTCGTGCCAGGGCTGGCCGCCGCTGGCGGTGTCGGAGACGACCGTCTGCCATGTCCGCCCGCCGTCGAAGCTGGCGTACAGCTCGGACGCGCCCGAGGCGGCGGCGACGACGATTGCGGACGGGCTCGCTGCCACCCCTTCCAGGTCGCCCTCCCGCGGTGCATCGCCGGCAGCAGCGAAGGTCTGGCCGCCGTCGGTGGACGTGTAGACGGTCTTGGCCTCCTGGCCGGTGCCGGCCTGGCTGCCGCACGCTGCGACGAGATCGGATGAGGATGCCGCCGCCACGAACGGCCGTCTGCCGCCCACCCCCGGGCAGGGCGGTGGGGTGGCGGCTAAGGCGTGACCGCCGCTGGACCGCCAGAAGTGGGCGCCCGAGAGCCCGGGGTCGACCAGCACCCAGGCCGAATGTCCGTGCAGGATGATCGTGCCCCCGCCGTACGTGGAGGCCTCCACGCCACTCACGGGGGCCCATGCATCCCCGTGGGCGGGGCTGCTGTAGAGGCGGGCTCTCCCCGATCCGGGGCCCGGTCCGAGGTCGATGGCCAGCGCGTACACCCGGCCGCCGGCAGCGGCCAGGTCCAGCACCTTGGTGCCCGCTCCGGCCCCGGGCAGGCTGACCGGCTGCCAGCGGCTGCCGCCGTCGTGAGTGGCCCACAGGGCGGGCCCGAATGCCCAGCCGTCGAGGGGATCGGCGAAGCGCAGCTCCGACACGCCGGCCGGCTGGGACGGGGACGCGGCGAGGGCCACGTGGGGGCCGGGGATGCCCACCCATCTCCCGCCCCCGTCGGTCGTGCGCAGGACGGAGGTGCAGGGCGCCGAGGAGCAAGGGGCCGACCCGAGGACCCAGCCGTCGGCGGTCGAGGTGAAGGTGACGGACTGGGGCTGGAAGCCGGTCGGGACCGCCGCCCCTGCTGGCCCCGAGGGCGGGGCGGTGGTGGTGGTGGTCGTGGCAGCCGGGGCCGTGGTCGTCGTCGTGCTCGCCGGGCCGGCCGTGGTCGTCGTTGCTCCGGTGGTGGAGGTCGGGCCGGATGCCGTGGTCGACGTGGTGGTCGTGGGAGCCGGCCCGCCGGGCGAGGCGGCGAATGACACGCCGAGGCCGATGAGGGCCAGCACCAGGGCGGTGGTCCCCCCCACCAGGGCGGTCCGCCAGCCCCGGGTCACGGGCCATCCAGGGCATCGTCCATGAGGCCGAGCGGAGGAGCGCCCAGCGCGAGCAGCGCCTCGTGGAAGCGACGGTGCGTGTAGCGCTGGCCCCACCGGGCTACCGCCTCGTCCTGCAGGTTCGTGATCTCCAGCTTTCCCCAGGTGTAGCGCCCGTAGGTGGGGTCGAACGCGGCCCGCTCCACCTCGCTGCGGGCGGCCGGGCCCCGCAGGAACGCATCCTCCTCGAACCGGCGCACTGCCTCGTCCACTGGCATAGCCTCCGTGTGCACCCCAAGGGCCACGGCGAGGCGGGTGATCCTCGTCAGGGCCTCCAGGTAGACGCCGATGGCGAAGCGGGGGTCCGCTGCCCGGAAGCCCTCGTCAACCATCAGCTCCTCCGCGTAGTGGGCCCATCCCTCGATGAAGGCGTTGGAGAACAGCGTGCGGCGAACGTCGCCGGTGAGCCGCCTGAGCATCCGGCCGTGGGCGTAGTGGCCGGGGGTGACCTCGTGGGCCGTGATCGCCGGCAGGGTGGTCGGGCTGAACACGGCCAGCCACTCCTCCTGCTCCTCCGAGGTCCAGGCCGGGTCGGGGGGGTTGACGTAGTACCAGGCCGGGGCGTCCGCCTCGTAGGGGGCCGCCCAGGACATCATGGCCATGGCCCACCGCCGGGAGGGCGGTGCCGGCCCCACTCGGCACTCGCCACCGGGGTCGGGCAGGAGGTCCCGGTCCATGGTGAAGGCCGTCACCTCGGCGATCTGGGCTCGGGCCTCGGCGTAGATGCCCTCGGCGGTGGGGTGGTCGGCCAGCAGGCCGGTCACGACCTCGCCCGGCGGGCGGCCGGGCTCGAGGCGCCCGCAAGCCTCGGCCAGCAGGGCGCGGACGCGCTGGCGCTCGCCGTCGGCCCTGGCTGCCAACCTTCCGAGGTCGATGACCATGGCCTCGCTGTCCCCCATGAGCTGGCGGAGGAGGGGGGCGCCGAGCGCGACACCGGGCGGCCCCTCGGCCGCGGCCTTCTCCAGGTGCGACACCAGCCTCCCATGTGCGCCCAGGGCGGCGGCCACGACAGGATCGTCGGCAGGTCCGGCGCCGTCCGTGGGCCCGAGGCCGGCTGCCAGGCCCCGGGCGGGGCCGAGCAGAGAGGCGGCCACGGGGGCTGGGACCTGGTCCAGCGACTCGATGGCCGCGGCCACCCCGTCCGGCCAGGCGGCCAGGTGCCGGCGCCGGGCCTGCTCGCGCTCCTCGGCGGGCGCGTACTCGCGGTCGTAGCAGGCCAGGTCCAGGTTGTCGATGTGGACGAGGGGGTTGCGCCGGTGCATCTCGGCCCGGCCCAGCCAGGTGCGAAGTCCCGCCTCGGCGGTGGCCAGGTGGGCCTCGTCGTGGGGGTCGGCCTCCGCTTCACCCTGGCCCAGGTGGCCGAGGCCGTCCCTCACCCCGGTGGGGGAGAGGTCCGAGATGGTGCCGTCGTACTCGTGGAGGCCGGCGCCTTCCCGCACCTCGGGCACGGAGAGATCGCACACGGCCCGCAACCGTGGGTTCACGACAGGCGAGGCTACCGTCCGCGTCCCTCCGGGATGGGTGCAGAGTCGTGTCACATCCTCGTTCCGGAGCGAGGAGACCTCCGAGCGCGAGTGTCACACCCCCCTGCCATGATGGGGTGGTGCAGACGCTCACCATCAGCTGCGACGACTGCTGCATGCAGGGGACCACGGCGTGCCAGGACTGTGTCGTCTCGTTCGTTCTCGGCCGGGAGCCGGAGGACGCTCTCGTGATCGATGCCGACGAGGCCCGGGCTGTCCGGCTCCTGGCCGGCGCCGGCCTGGTGCCGGGCTGTCGGCACCGGCTTCGGGCCGGGTAGGGCAGGTCTCCCCGGCTTCGCGGCTTCCCGGCTGGCCGGCCGGCCCGGCCCAGGTCCGGCCGCTCGCCGGTGGTACGGTCCGACGAGGAGCGCCCGAGAGCCGGGCCCGACGGGGAGCAGCAGTGCAACGGAGCCTCGCCGAGGAGCTGGTGGCGCTCGGGCTCCGGTCCGGGCTCGACGCAGTCGGCATGGCCAGCGCCGAGCCGTTCGGCACGACCCGCCGCTGCCTGGAGTCGCGCCGGGCCGCCGGGCTCCACGGCGGCATGGCCTTCACCTACCGGGATCCGGCCCGGTCCACCAACCCGGAGCTCGCGCTGCCGGGAGCCCGTTCCCTGGTCGTCGGGGCCCGCTCCTACCACAGGGCGGAGCCCACTGGCTCCTGGCCCGGGGCCCCACCGATCGCTACGGCCGCCGGCGGGGAGGTCGGGCCGCCGGCTCCGGCCCCCCCGGCAGCCGAGGGCGCCGGGAGCAGCCCGCCCCCTCCCCGGGCAGTGCCCTTGGGACGGGTGGCCCGGTACTCCTGGCGGGACCACTACGAGCCCCTGCGGGCAGCCCTCGGTGCCGTGGCCGGCAGGCTCCGGGCCGAGGGGTGGCAGGCCCGGGTCCTCGTCGACGACAACTCCCTGGTGGACAAGGAGGCGGCCTACCGGGCGGGGCTGGGCTGGTACGGGAAGAACACCCTCCTCCTCCTGCCCGGGCGGGGATCGTGGTTCGTCCTCGGCTCGGTCGTGACCGACGCCCCTCTTCCCCCGGCACCGGCCCCGGTGGCCGACGGCTGCCGGTCCTGCGCGCGCTGCCTGCCGGCCTGCCCGACGGGTGCCCTGGTGGCCCCTGGCATCCTCGACGCCAACCGCTGCCTGGCCTGGCTGCTGGAGGCGCCCGGGCCGTTCCCGGCCGACCTGCGTCCGTCCCTGGGCGGGCGGGTGTACGGCTGTGACGACTGCCAGGAGGCCTGCCCTGCGAACCGGACGGCGGCCCGCCGCCGGCCCCCGCCCCCGGCCGGCCCGACGGACGAGCCATGGGTCGACCTGGTGGAGCTCCTGGCCGAGGACGACTCCAGCCTCCTGGCCCGGTTCGGCCGCTGGTACGTGCCGAGGCGCCAGGCTCGCTACCTGCGCCGCAACGCCCTGGTCGCCCTCGGGAACGTCGGCGACGGCGCCGAACCCGGCGTGGCCGGAGCCCTGGTCGCCGCGCTCGCCCACTCCGACCCCCTGGTTCGGGCCCACGCGGTGTGGGCCACGGCCCGCCTCGGCCGCTCCGACCTCCTGGTCGCCATGGCCCGGGACGAGGGGGACGCGGGTGTCCTGGCCGAGCTGGAGGCCGCCGGCGCTGTCGCCGCCGGGGCTGCCGACCAGCCTTGAAGCACCTTCTCGTCACCAACGACTTCCCGCCCAAGGTCGGGGGGATCCAGTCCTACCTGTGGGAGCTCTGGCGGCGCCTTCCCCCGGACTCCTTCGCCGTCCTCACGATCGCCCACCCCGGGGACGCCGCCTTCGACGCCGCTCAGCCCTTCCGTATCGAACGGGTGCCCGTGCCGATGCTGCTGCCCACCCCGGGACTGGCGCACCGGGTCCGAGCCCTGGCGGCGGAGCTGGGCGCCGGGCTGGTGGTGCTGGACCCCGCCCTGCCCGTGGGCCTCCTCGGCCCCGGCCTGGGCCCGCTCGTCCCCGGCCTGGGCCGGCCGAGCCCCGGCCTGGGCCCGCTCCGCGCCGGGCTCGGCCTGCCGTATGCCGTCGTGCTCCACGGCGCCGAGGTGAGCGTGCCCGCCCACCTGCCCGGCGCCCGGTACGGCCTGGCCCGGGTGCTCCGGGGGGCAGAGCTGGCCATCGCCGGGAGCGAGTGGGCCAAGGGGGAGGCCCGGCGCGCCGCCGGGACGGCCACGCCCGGCCTCGTCGAGATCACACCCGGCGTGGATCACGCGAGGTTCCGCCCCGCCGGCCGGGCGGAACGGGCCGCCACCCGGCGCCGCCTGGGACTTCCCGGCGATGGTCGCCTGGTGCTGAGCGTCGGCCGGCTCGTGCCTCGCAAGGGGATGACGACGCTCGTCGAGGCGGCGGCGCGCCTGGCCCATTCGTATCCTGACCTCACTGTCGCGATCGTGGGCTCGGGCCGGGAGGAGGCGAGGCTCGCTCGCCTCGTGGCCACCACCCGGGCGCCGGTGCGCCTGCTCGGCCACCTGCCCGACTCGGACCTCCCCCCCCTCTACGGTGCCGCCGACGTCTTCGCCCAGCCCTGCCGGGCCCGCTGGGCAGGGATGGAGCAGGAGGGGTTCGGGATCGTGTTCCTGGAGGCGGCCGCCTGCGGTGTCCCTCAGGTGGCCGGTCGCAGCGGGGGGGCCGCCGAGGCCGTGGTCCACGGACGGACGGGGTTGGTGGTGGACCACCCCGGGGATCCAGCCGCCGTGGCGGCCGCTCTCGGACGGCTGCTCGACGACGAGGCGCACCGGGCTGCACTCGGGCGCGCCGCCCGGGCCCGGGTCGAGGCCTGCTTCACGTACGACCACCTGGCCGCCCGTCTGGCTCACGCCCTGGACGCCGCTACCCCCGGCCGCCGATCTCGGTGGTGACCGGTGGCTGCCCCTCGCTGCCACCGAGATCGGCAGTGACGGGGGACTGCTTCTCGCCGCCACCGAGGTCGGCGGTGACGAGTGGCTGCTCCTCGTCGACACCGAGATCGGAGGTGACGGGTCGCTCCCCCCGGACGCCGGCCGCGCCGGCGCCGGCCAACTGGGGCCTGGCACCAGCCTTGACCCTGATGGCCACGACGGCGATGACGAAGGCCCCGAGGGCGATCGCCGCCGCTACCAGGAAGGCGTGGGCGTAGCCGGTGGCGGTGGCCACGTTCACCAGGTGATGGGTCAGGTGGCCGTGAGAGGACGCAGCCAGGTGGCGGACCTGGCTCTTGATGGTGGCGGCGGCGATGGTGCCGAGCACGGCCAGGCCGAGCGCCCCACCGATCTGCTGGCCGGTGTTGAGCAGGGCCGAGGCCAGCCCGGTCTCCTGTTGGCGCACGCCGGCAACGGCGGTGAGCGTGAGGGGGACGAAGGCCAATCCCATGCCGACGGCCAGCACCACCATGGGCCCGAGCACGGCGAGGTAGCCGCTCCCTGCCGTGAGCCGCGACAGCCAGAACAGCCCCCCGGCCGCGAGCAGCGGACCCACTGTCATCGGCAGCCGCGGACCTGTCCGGGTGACGAGCCGTGAGGTGCTGATGGCGGTCCCGGCGATCACGAAGGTCAGGGGCAGGAAGGCCACACCGGCCACGAGCGGGCTGAAGCCGAGGATGTTCTGGACGAACTGCGTGAGGAAGAAGAACACGGCGAAGAGGGCGGCGCCGACGGTGAGCATGATGGCGTATGCGCCCGAGCGGTCCCGGTTGGCGAAGATGCGCAGCGGCATGAGGGGCTGGCGACTCGTCATCTCGATCCCGACGAAGGCAACGAGCAGGGCGACGGCGATCGCCAGGGGCACCACCGTCCCCGTGGCTCCCCAGCTGTGGGATGCGGCGTGGGTGAGCCCGTAGACGAGGAGGGCCATGCCGCCCGTCACCGACAGGGCGCCCGGGAGGTCGAGCTTGCCGGCCCGGGTGCCGGACTCGGCCAGGACCCGGGGCGCGACGAGGAGGACGAGCGCGCCGATGGGGACGTTCACGAACAGCACCCATCGCCACGAGGCGACGTCGGTGAGGATCCCGCCGACCAGCAGGCCGATGGCCCCGCCGGCCCCCGACATGGCGGCGTACACCCCCATGGCCCGGTCGCGGGCTGAGCCCTCGGGGAAGGTGGTGGCGATCAGCGACAGCGCTGTCGGGGAGGCGATGGCGCCGCCGACGCCCTGAGCCGCCCGGGCCGCGATGAGCCAGGCCTGGCTGGTGGCGAACCCCCCCAACAGCGACGACACGGCGAAGATGCCGATCCCCACCATGAACATCCGGCGGCGCCCGAACAGGTCCCCGGTCCTGCCCCCGAACAGCAGGAGCCCTCCGAAGGTCAGGGCGTACGCGGTGATGACCCACTCCAGGTTGGGGAGGGAGAAGTGCAGGTCGCGGCGGATCGAGGGGAGGGCGATGTTCACGATGGTGGCGTCGAGCACGACCATCAGCTGGGCGGTGGAGATGACCGCCAGGGCCAGGCCGAGGCGCCGGCGGGGACCTGTTCCCGCGGTCGAGCCCGGGCGTTCCGTCACTGACATGGGGAGTGCTCCTTGGGTAGGGATCGAGTGGGCCGGCTGGAGGCCCGTGCGGTGGCGCTGCGTGCGGTGGCGCTGGGGGCGGTGGCCAGTGGCAGGAGGACCTGCTCGACGACGGCCCGGAGGTAGGCGACGTCGACGGGCCGGCCGAGGATGAGCGCCCGGTGGATCAGCATCGCCGGGAAGATGGCGGTCAGCAGGTCGAGGTCGCGGTCCGCCGGCACCTCCCCTCGCGAGACGCCCCGCTCGAGCACCTTCCGCAGGGCTCGGGCCCGGCCGGCGACGAACTTGTCCTGGAACACCCGAGCCAGGTCGGGGTTGCGGGGCAGGGCGCTCACCAGGCCACTCATGAGGCGCAGCCTGAAGTCGTCGACCAGCCCCTTGGCTCCCAGGGCCGTCCTCAGGTCCTCCTCCACCGAGCCCCGGTCGGGGAGCTCGGGCATCGCGACCAGGCACCCGACGGTGTCGATGACGAGCTCGGCCTTCGACGGCCAGCGCCGGTAGATCGTCGCCTTGCTCGCGTGGGCCCGCGCCGCCACGGCGTCCATGGTGAGGAGGTCGTAGCCCACCTCGGCCAGGAGCTCCCGAGCAGCCTCGCGGATGGCTTCGTCGCGTGCTGCATCTCGGGGCCGGCCGGAGTGGCGTGCTTCCGCCAGCACGGGCGAACCGAGCGTCGTCACCTGCTCCTCCTCCGTCGTCGGCTCCCGAGCCCTTTCAGCCCAGCCGCATCATGGGAACGGTACGGTATCGTATCCTAGCGCGCAAGCCGGCCGGGCACGGCACCACGTTGCGGCTCCCCCTGGCGAGCGACAGGCAGGGGGCCAGGATGAGCCCACACGATCGGCCCCCCACCTTTTCGGGGGACCACGGGGGACCTATGGGGCAGGCGCTACGCTTCACCTTCCGTCGGGGCCAGGAGGCAGCCAGTGGCGGAGCAAGCGACGGAGAGGATGGTCGTGCGGGCCTCGCCGGCCCAGTGCTTCGCCGCCGTCATCGCCTTCGAGGCCTACGCCGGCTGGGCGGTCGACATCAAGTCCGTCGCGGTGGAGGCCAGGGACGACCAGGGTCGGGGGACTCGGGTCACGTTCCGGGCTGCCGCCTTCGGGCGGAGCACCACCTACACGTTGGAGTACGACTACGCGACGGCCCCCGGCGGGCTGTCCTGGGTCCAGACCGAGGGCGACGTGACGTCGCGCCTCGACGGCCACTACGTGTTCGAGCCGACGGACGAAGGCGACACCGAGGTCACCTACCACCTGGATGTCGAGCTGAGGGTGCCCATACCCGGCTTCGTCAAGCGGCGGGCCGAGGGCCGGATCATCCATACCGCGCTCGGGGACCTGAAGGCACGGGTCGAGGCCGAGGCGGGCTCCGCGCAGGTGAACGGGTCCGAGCCCGGGTGAGCGGCCGGCCCCGGGCGTCCTGCCGGTCCCGGGCGTCCTGCCGGCCCCGGGCGAGCGGCCGGTCCCAGGTGAGCGGCCGGTCCCGGGCGTCCTGCCGGCCTCAGCCGGGCGGGGGCACCGCTCACCCAGCGCCTGGGCGGTGCCGCACCCGCTGGGTCCTCCTGTACGCAGCGCCTGGGCGGTGCGCCGGCTGGGGCCTCCTGTACCCAGCGCCTGGCCCCTTCCTTCCTCTTCCGTGATAACCCTCGGGATCGACGTGGGGGGAACCAAGGTCCTGGGCGTGGGGCTGGACGGTTCGGGCTCCGTGGTGGCCGAGCGCCGGGCCCCGACTCCGACACCGGCGGCGGGTGAGGCCATGCTCGACATCCTGGCCACCGTGGCCGCCGGCCTCGCGGCCACAGTCGCCGAGACGGCGGGGGAGGACCCCACCGCGCTCGGCGTGGGCATGCCGGGCCTGGTGCAGGACTCCCGGGTCCTTCGGCTCGGGCCCCACCTGGCCGGCATCGTGGACCTGGACGTCTCGGCCGGCCCCCTCGCCGGCCTGCCCGGCCTGCCCGGCCTGCCCGTGGTCGCCGACAACGACGCCACCTGCGCCATGGCCGCCGAGCATGCCCTGGGCGCGGCTCGCGACGCGAGCGACGCTCTGACCGTGACCATCGGGACAGGGATCGGCGGGGGGGTCCTGTGCGGCGGGAGGCTGGTGCGGGGCGCCCACGGCTTCGCAGGGGAGATCGGGCACATGGTCGTGGACCCGGCCGGGCCGCTCTGCCCCTGCGGTCACCGGGGATGCTGGGAGGGCTATGCCTCGGGGAGGGGCCTGGGCCGGCTGGCGCGTGACGCCGCCCTCGGCGGCCGGGCCCCCGGCCTGGTCCGGCGGGCAGGCGGGGACCCAGAGGCGGTGCGGGGCGAGCACGTTACCGGGGCCGCCGCCGGCGGGGACCGGGGCGCCCTGGCCGTGCTGGGGACGTTCGGGTGGTGGTTGGCGCTCGGCCTGGCCAACCTCGTCGACGTGCTCGACCCCGAGGTCGTGATCGTCGGGGGAGGGCTGGCCCAGGCGGGCGACCTCCTGCTCGACCCGGTGCGGGACAGCTTCGCCGGCCTGGTCGAGGGTGCCGGGCACCGGCCGGACGTCCCCATCCTTCCTGCCGCCCTCGGCGAGCGTGCCGGGGCGATCGGTGCGGCGGTCATCGCCCGGGCCGCCGCCCACCCCCCAGTGC
>JBOGGR010000020.1:0-4344 GCA_050744025.1 Acidimicrobiales bacterium | reverse complement strand
GCCGGGGACGCGGCGGGCGCCGGCGGCGGCGGGGGGGCAGCCGGGGACGCGGCGGGCGCCGGCGGGGGCGGGGACCTGTTCGCCGTGTACCTGGCCCAGCAGGTGGAGCGCCGCATCCAGATCCTGCAGCGGCCCTCCAGGCCCGGCCTGGACCTGACGCTCGAGGAGGTGTGAGCCGCCGCCGCTCGCCGCCACTCGCCGCCGCCGCCCCGCCACCCGCCGCCGCCCCGCCACCCGCCGCCACCCCACCTGCCCGCCGGCCGGCGTCGCCGGCGGCGGGTTGGGGTCGCACCCGGTGTCGCCGTAGGATCGGGGCCGATGCAGCGTCCCTACCGTGTCGTCGTGGCCAAGCCCGGCCTCGACGGGCACGACCGGGGCGCCAAGGTCATCGCCCGGGCCCTCAGGGACGCCGGGTTCGAGGTGATCTACACCGGACTGCACCAGACGCCCGAGCAGGTGGTCCAGGCCGTGGTCCAAGAGGACGCCGACGCCCTCGGGCTCTCCCTCTTGTCGGGGGCCCACCTGACCCTCGTCCCCCGTGTGGTGGACGGCCTGGCCCAGCAGGGAGCCGGGGACGTGCTGGTGGTGGTCGGGGGCATCATCCCCGACGCCGACATCCCGACCTTGAAGGAGCAGGGGGTGGCCGAGGTGTTCACGCCCGGCGCCCGCCTGCCCACCATCGCCGAGTGGCTGGCCTCCGCCCTGGACGAGCGGGAGCTGGCCGCGGATCCCGGGGGCTAGGGCTCCCCCGGAGCCCGCCGGGGCGCTCGAGGCCGCCGGGCTCCGGGGCGTCCGGGGCCCGCCGGGGCGCTCCGAGGCGCTGGGGAGGGGCGGGCGGGGCGGGAGTGGGCAGCCGGGTGCGGCGGCGGGGTGCCATTTCTAGGAAGAGAAGCTCGACGACCAGAGAGGGAGGCCACCAGGTGGACCTGTTCGAGTACCAGGGCAAGCAGTACTTCGCCCGTTGGGGCATCCCGACGTCGAAGGGCGGGGTCGCCGACACGGCGGACGAGGCGGTGGCCCGGGCGGACGATGCCGGGTACCCCGTGGTGGTCAAGGCCCAGGTCCAGGTCGGGGGGAGGGGCAAGGCCGGCGGGATCAAGCTGGCCGGGGGGCCCGACGAGGTCCGGGCCCACGCCGGGGCCATCCTCGGCATGGACATCAAGGGCCACACCGTGCGCCGGGTGTGGGTCGAGCACGCCTCCGACATCGCCGAGGAGTACTACGCCAGCTTCACCCTGGACCGGGCGGCCAAGCTCCACCTGGCCATGGTGTCGGCCAGGGGCGGGGTGGAGATCGAGCAGGTGGCGGAGGAGGACCCGGGCGCCATCGCCCGCCTGCACATCGACCCGGTCGACGGGCTGTCCGAGGACGGGGCCCGACGCCTGGTGGAGGAGGCCGGCCTGCCCGAGCGGGCCCGGGCCGGCACCGTCGACGTCCTCTCGAAGCTGTACCGCTGCTACGTGGAAGGTGACGCCGACCTGGTCGAGATCAACCCGTTGATCCTCACCCCGGACGGGCGCATCCACGCCCTGGACGCCAAGGTGACCCTGGACGACAACGCCGCGCCCCGCCATCCCGAGTGGGACGAGTGGAGGGGCACCGTCGAGCTGGACGACCGGGAGCGCCTGGCCAGGGAGAAGGGGCTCAACTACATCGGCCTCGACGGGACCGTCGGCATCATCGCCAACGGCGCCGGGCTGGCCATGAGCACGCTGGACGTGGTGAACCAGGTGGGGGGGGAGGCGGCCAATTTCTTGGACATCGGGGGCGGGGCCAACGCCGCCGTCATGGCCGCGGCCCTGGAGGTCATCAACACCGACCCCAAGGTGGCTTCGATACTGGTGAACATCTTCGGCGGCATAACCCGTTGTGACGAGGTGGCGAACGGGATCCTCGAGGCACTCGCCCGGGTGGAGCTCGCCTCGCCGATCGTCCTGCGCCTGGACGGGACCAACGCCGAGGCGGGCCGCGCCATCCTGGAGGCGCAGGATCTGGGCTTCGTCGCGGAGGCGGCCTCGGCGGGCGCCCGCGCCGCCGGCGCCTCGGGGTCGCCCCGCCTGGTGGTCCGGCCCACCATGCTGGAGGCGGCCCGCACGGCCGTGGAGCTGGCTGCCGCGGCTGCGCCGGCGGGGCCTGCGGCCCCCCCCGCCCCCCCGCCGGCCCGGGCCGAGGGAGGAGCCAGGTGAGCATCTTCGTCGACGAGCACACGAGGGTCGTGGTCCAGGGCCTGACCGGTGGCCAGGGACGGTTCCACGGCTTGCGCAACCGCGCTTACGGGACCAAGGTCGTCGCCGGCGTCACGCCCGGCAAGGGGGGCCAGGACGTCGAGGGCATCCCCGTCTTCGACGCGGTGGCCGAGGCGGCCGCCGCCACCGGGGCCAACGCCAGCTTCGTCTCCGTCCCCCCCCGGGCCGCGGGGGACGCGGTGGTGGAGGCGGCGGCGGCCGGCATCCCGTTCGTCGTGTGCATAACCGAGTTCATCCCCGCCCAGGACGAGGCCCGCCTGTTCAACGTGCTGCGCCGCTACCACCCAGGCACCCGCCTGCTCGGCCCCAACTGCCCGGGGATCATCTCCCCCGGCCGGTGCAACATCGGGATCACGTCGGGCGACATCGCGCTCCCCGGCGGTCCCGTGGGCATCGTCAGTCGGTCGGGGACGCTCACCTACCAGGCCCTCCACGAGCTGTCGGCCCAGGGAGTGGGCCAGACCACGTGCGTAGGCATCGGCGGCGACCCGGTGCCGGGGACGAGCTTCATCGACTGCCTGGCCGCCTTCCAGGCCGACCCCGAGACCCGGGCGGTCATGATGATCGGCGAGATCGGCGGCTCAGAGGAGGAACGGGCGGCCGAGTTCATCGCCAAGGAGATGACCAAGCCCGTCGTGGCCTACATCGCCGGCGTGACCGCCCCCGCCGGGAAGAAGATGGGCCACGCCGGCGCCATCATCTCGGGGTCCAAGGGCACGGCCCAGGCCAAGATGGAGGCCCTGGAGGCGGCCGGGGTGCGGGTCGCCCCCAACCCCACTGCCGCCGGCGAGGCCATGGTCGATGTGGTGGCCCGCCTGCGGAGGTGAAATGGCCTCCGGTGCGCCTGGCCCCCGTGCCCACCTCCGGGGGCCGCCCTCGGTGCCCGGGCCCCGTGCCCGCTCCCGCGGCCGCTCTTCGCCGGCCCGGGCCGCTGGGCCGCTGGTAGGGTCGCCGGGCGTGCGCATCGGGGTGCTGGCGTCGGGGAGCGGGACCATGCTCGAGGCCCTGCTGGGCGCCGGGCTGCCCGTCGTCGTGGTGGTCGCCGACCGCCCGTGCCGGGCCATCGAGGTGGGCAGGGTGTCGGGCAGGGCGTCCGGCGTAGCGACCGAGCTGGTGCGCCGGGACAGCTGGGGCGCCGGCTTCGACCGCCTGGCCTACACCGAGGCAGTGGTGGACGCGCTCCGGCGCCACCGGGTCGACCTGGTGGCCATGGCCGGCTTCGGCACGGTCCTCGACAAGCCGGCCTTCGACGCCTGGCCCGGGCGGGTCCTCAACACCCACCCGGCCCTGCTGCCGGCGTTCCGGGGGTGGCACGCCGTCGAGGAGGCGCTCCTCGCCGGGGTGAAGGTGACTGGCTGCACCGTGCACGTGGCCACCCCTGACGTGGACGCCGGGCCGATCCTGGCCCAGGAGGCGGTGGCGGTGCTGCCCGGCGACACCGTCGAGTCGCTGCACGAGCGGATCAAGGTGGTCGAGCGCCGGCTCTACCCGGCGGCGATCGCCGAGATGGTGCGGGCCGAGGAGGGCTGATGCGGGCCCTGCTGTCGGTGCACGACAAGACCGGGCTCCTCGACCTCGCCCGGGGGCTCGCCGGCCTCGGCTGGGAGCTGGTGGCGAGCGGCGGCACGGCGGCGGCCCTCGCCAGCGGCGGCGAGGGCGGCGGCGGGGGCGTGGCCCACCTGACCGTCGAGGAGGTCACCGGATCCCCGCAGATGCTTGGCGGGCGGGTCAAGACCCTGCATCCCCGCATCCACGGCGGCATCCTGGCCGACCGGTCCGATCCCCGGCACCGGGCGGACCTGGAGGCGCACGGGATCGGCGGGATCGACCTCGTGGTGTGCAACCTGTACCCGTTCCGGGAGAGGCCGGGGATCGAGACGATCGACATCGGCGGCCCGGCGATGCTCCGGGCCGCGGCCAAGAACCACGCCCACGTGGGGGTGGTCGTCGACCCGGCTGACTACGGGAGGGTGCTGGAGGAGCTGCGGGCGGGAGGGTCGCTCTCCGACGAGACCCGGCGCCGCCTGGCCCGGGCGGCCTTCGCCCACACGGCCGCCTACGACGACGCCATCGTGGGGTGGATGGACCGGGGCGGGGC
>JBOGGR010000019.1:0-12378 GCA_050744025.1 Acidimicrobiales bacterium | reverse complement strand
GGGTCGTTTCGGGTTGTCCCAACAACGCGAAACGACCCAGCTTCGCCCCTTCCGGCCCCGGGCCGGCCCGGCGAGCCCGGTCAGCCCACGTCGGCCGGCCAGCCGGGCTACGACCGCCACTGCCGGGACCGGACCCTCGGCCCCGGCCCCGGCCGGGCCCTGCGCTTCCGGGTGCCGGAGGGGGGGGCGACAGCCGTCCACGACCTGATCCGGGGCGAGGTGGTGGTGGAGAACGCCAAGGTCGAGGACTTCGTCCTCCTCAAGTCCAGCGGGGCGCCGCTGTTCCTCCTCGCCAACGTCGTGGACGACGCGGACATGGCCATGACCCACGTCATCCGCGGCGAGGACCACCTCACCAACACGACCAAGTACCTGTTGCTGTGGCAGGCCCTTCGGGCGGGCCCGGTTCCCGTCTTCGCCCACCTGCCCCTCCTCGTCAACGAGAGGCGCCAGAAGCTGTCCAAGCGCCGCGACCCGGTCGCCCTCGAGTCCTACCGCGAGCAGGGCTACCTGCCAGACGCGGTGGTCAACTACCTGGCCCTCTTGGGCTGGGGGCCGGAGGGCGACCAGGAGATCCTGTCCCGGGACGAGCTGGTGGCCCAGTTCCGCCTCGAGGACGTCAACCACTCGCCGGCGTTCTTCGACGTGGCCAAGCTGACCCACTTCAACGGCGTCCACATCCGGGCCATGACCACCGAGGCCTTCGTGGGCGCGGCCCGGCCCTTCCTGGAGGCCGGCCCTTGGCCGCCCGAGCGCTACGACGCCGAGGCCTTCTCCCGCCTCGCCCCCCTGGTGAAGGAGCGGGTCTCGGTCCTCTCCGAGGTCCCGGGGATGGTGGACTTCGTGTTCCTCCCCGAGCCGGAGGTGGATCCGGACTCCTGGGGCAGGGTCATGGCCGGGGACGCCGAAGGGGCCGAGGACATCCTCCGCCGGGCATTCGACGCTTACGCCGGCTGCCCGTGGGAGGCGGCCGCCCTCCACGACGTGACCCAGGCCGTGGGCCAGGCCGTGGGCAGGGGGCTCGGGAAGGCCCAGGCCCCGATCCGGGTGGCCGTCACCGGCCGGCGGGTGGGGCCGCCCCTGTTCGAGTCCCTGGAGGTGCTGGGCCGGGACGTGGTGCGCGAGCGCCTGGCTGCGGCGCTGGCCCGGCTGGCGAACGCCCGGCCGCAGCCGGCGCCACAGCCGGCGCCCGCTCACCCCCAGCCGGCGCCCCAGCCGGCGCCGGCGCAGCCGGAGCCGGGAGGGGACTAGGGGACGGTGCTCCTCGGCCTCGGCCTCGTGAGGAAGGCGGTCAAGCTGGTGGCGATCCTCGTGGTCCTGGCCGTGGTCTACCTCGGGGTGACGGCTGTCCAGGTGTGGCGGACGTCCCGGCGGGACCAGAGCCGGGCGGCACAGGCCATCGTCGTCATGGGCACGGCCCAGTACAACGGCGTCCCGTCCCCGGACCTGGCCGCCCGCCTCCAGCACACCCTGGCCCTGTGGCGGGCCGGCCTGGCCCCGGCCATCGTCGTCACCGGCGGCGGGGAGCCGGGCGACCACTACACCGAGGCCGAGGCCTCGGCCGCCTGGCTGGAGCGGCGGGGCGTGCCCGACTCGGCCATCGTGCGCGAGGTGGCCGGCACCGACTCGTACCAGTCGCTGGCAGCCGCGGCAGGCTACCTGGAGCCGAGGCGGATGACCGCGGTGCTGATGGTCTCCGACCCCTTCCACGAGGAGCGCATCTGCTCCATGGCGAGGAGGCTCGGCCTCACCCCCTACCCCACGCCGACCCGGACGTCGCCGATCAAAGGGGAGGCCGTCCTGCCCTACTACGCGAGGGAGACCCTGGCCGTGGCGGTGGGGAGGGTCATCGGGTACCGGCGCCTCAGCTACATGATGCACGGCCGGCCCTCGGCCCCTCCCTCGACGGCGGTCGAGCCGCCCGCCGGCATCGGGTAGTCTGGGACGGCACCCGTTCGGGGGTGGTGTAATCGGCAACACAGCAGGTTCTGGCCCTGCCATTGGGGGTTCGAGTCCTCCCCCCCGAGCCACCACCGCCACCGCACGCCCCCCTCCTCACGGCCAGGGAGTGGCCGCCCCGCCCGGACCGGACCCCTGCTGTTCCTATGGGCGAAGAGCGCGGGCGGCTAGAGGCCGGGGTCGGGGAGGCGGGTGAGGGCGTCGCGGACCTTCTCGGCCGGGTACTCGTAGTCCACCAGGTCGCCGGCGAGGTAGCGGTCGTAGGCGCTCATGTCGAAATGGCCGTGGCCGCACAGGGCCGTCAGGATCACCTCGGCCTCGCCGGTCTCCGCGCAGCGGCGGGCCTCGGCGATGCAGGCGGCCAGGGCGTGGGTGGGCTCGGGGGCGGGGACGATGCCCTCGGCCCTGGCGAACGTGACGCCCGCCTCGAAACACTCGTTCTGGGGCTTGGCCTGCGCCTCGATCAGGCCCAGCTCGACCACGTGGGAGAGCAGCGGCGACATGCCGTGGTAGCGCAGGCCGCCGGCGTGGATGGGGTCGGGGACGAAGTCGTGGCCGAGCGTGTGCATCTTCATGAGCGGGGTGAGGCCCGCGGTGTCGCCGTAGTCGTACGCGTACGTGCCACGGGTGAGCGAAGGGCAGGCGGTGGGCTCGACGGCGAGGATGCGGGGGTCGATGCGCCCGGCCAGCTTCTCTCGCAGGAACGGGAACGCCAGGCCGCCGAAGTTCGATCCGCCGCCAGTGCAGCCGATGATGAGGTCCGGCGTCTCGCCGGCCTTGGCCATCTGGGCGATCGCCTCCTCGCCTATCACCGTCTGGTGCATGAGGACGTGGTTGAGGACGCTGCCGAGCGAGTATCGGGTGTCGGGGTCCGACGCTGCCACCTCGACCGCCTCGCTGATGGCGATGCCGAGGCTGCCTGGGCTCTCGGGGTCGTTGGCGAGCATCTTGCGCCCCGACTCCGTCACCTCCGACGGGCTGGCGTGCACGGTGGCCCCGTAGGTCTGCATCATCGAGCGCCGGTACGGCTTCTGGTCGTAGGAGGCCCGCACCATCCACACCTCGCACTGCACGCCGAAGAGGGCGCAGGCGAAGGCGAGGGCGCTGCCCCACTGGCCGGCGCCGGTCTCGGTGGTGAGCCGGCGGATGCCCTGGCGGGCGTTGTAGAACACCTGGGGCACGGCCGTGTTGGGCTTGTGTGAGCCGACGGGGCTCGTCCCCTCGTACTTGTAGTAGATGTGGGCCGGCGTGGCGAGGGCGCGCTCCAGGCGGTGGGCCCGGTAGAGCGGGGTCGGCCGCCACAGGCGGTAGACGTCGAGGACCTCCTCCGGGATGTCGACGTAGGAGTCCTCCGACACCTCCTGGGCGATGAGGTCCATGGGGAACAGGGGGGCCAGGTCGTCCGGCCCGACCGGCTGGCGGGTGGCCGGGTGCAGCGGCGGCGGGGGCGGGGACGGCAGGTCTGGGACGACGTTGTACCAGCGGGTGGGCAGCTCCGACTCGTCCAGGACGAGCTTGGTGGGCGCAGCCATGGCGGGTCTCCCTGTGCGGCGACGTGGGCTCTCCCCACGCTATCCCAGGCGGAGGAATGGCACCCGGTGGCCCTCCCGTCCCGCGCCCACTCCCGGCAGGAGGCGGCCGTTGCCGGGGCCGGCGCCGCGGCCCGCCGCGGTATCCTCGGCAGGTCGCTCGGCCCCATCGTCTAGCGGCCTAGGACACCACCCTCTCAAGGTGGCGGCACGGGTTCGAATCCCGTTGGGGCTGCCAAGAAAGTGCAGGTCAGAGACTTATGTAGGTCTCGAGCTCGGCCAGCGAGTCAGCCTCCTGCCAACAGATGTGCCAACATAGTGGGCTGTTAGAGGGCACAAGCGATTCCGAGCGGGAGCCTGGCGGCTGGTCGTCGCTGCCGGCACGGATCAGGTCACCGGCCAACGCCAGAGCATCCATGAGACCGTGCGGGCCGCTGACAACCGGGCGGGCGCCAAGCTCGCCGATGCCCGGCTGGCCGAGCTGGTCGTGGCGGTCGAATCCGGACGGATGCCGGAGCGTCAAGCCACCTCTCGACGAGGGCCGACAGTGGCCGAGCTCGCCGGTGCGTGGCAGGAGGCCAACAGGCCGTACCGTGACCGTCGCAGCGGCGACTGGGTGGGCTGGTCTCCCAAGACGGCCAGGACGGTGGCCGATAACTTCCGGTCCCACATACTTCCGGCCATCGGTGGGTGGGCTGTGGACCAGGTGTCCGGGCTCGATCTCGATCGGCTGTACCGAGCCCTGGAGGACGAGACCGGGTTGTCCCCGAGCGTGGTCGTCCGCTGCCACGGCCAGATCCGGGCCATGTTCAACTGGGGCCTGCGCAAGAAGCTGGTGGCGGCCAACCCGGCTCTTGGCGCAGATCCGCCCCGGGTGAAGCCTCGCCAGCTGAAGATACCCTCGATGGACCAGGTACGCGCTGTCCAGGAGGTCGCCACACCTGAGTTCGCCGCCTTCGTGCAGCTGGCCGCCACCGTCGGGGCCAGACGTGGCACGCTCGTCGCCCTCCGCTGGGGTGACGTCCATCTGGATCGGGCAACCATCACCTTCTCGCGGTCCATCGCCCAGTCAGTCGACGGTCAGGTCGAGAAGGGTACGAAGGCGGACCGGTCGTACACCGTCGCCCTCGGTCAGGCCACGACTGCGGTGCTGTCGGAGCATCGCCGGCGGGCCGTGGAGACGGCCCTCAGCGTGGGAGTGCCCCTCGGTCCTGAGACTTTCGTGTTCTCGGACGACGGTGGCAGCGCGCACTGGAGCCTGGCCTGGCCCTCCCATGCCTGGCTGCGCTACAGCAGGAGAGCTGGCGTGATCCATCTGCGCCTGCATGACCTCCGCCACGGTTTGTCTGCTTACTTGTCGTGTGGTCATTGGGTCCCCAGCGGGAGTCAGGCCGGGAGTTTGTCGCCCATCCATCCGCGTGTGGTGATTGGGCCGTCGCTATGGTCGGGCCTCCATGTCCCTCACCCTGGCGATGTTCTCCTCCCGCGGCTTCGAGTCCTGGGACGTCGAGCGCCGGCCACTGATCCCCGAGGCGATGCCGGTGCTGATCGACGCCGACCTTCTCTTCGAGGACGGCCCGGCATCCCCGCGGCCGACGACGGTGGCGAACAGCTGGCTCCGGGGCCTGCCTGCCAGCGGGGCACCGGCCCCGAGCTCGTGGGCGAACTACGCCCGGGTGGTCAAGGGCTGGATGGAGTTCCTGGCTGTCCACGGGGTCGAGCTGTTCGACTCCCGGGAGCGCCTCAAGCACGCCCTCGGCCGTTACGCGGAGCACCGAGCGGCCGGGCCGGTCGAGCACCGGTTCGCGGCCAGCACCTGGGGCCAGCACATGAGCGTGCTGTCGATCTTCTACCGCTGGGCGCTGGCCGAGGGCCACGCCCGGGCTGAGCCGTTCACCTACAAGACAGCGCGGGCCCTCTTCGACGGGACGGGCCGGGAGGTGCGGGTCAACCTGGCCGTGCGCCGCACGCCAAAGCCGCACGTGACGATCAAGTACCTGGAGGCGGACTTCGCCCAGCTGTTCTTGTGGGGCCTACGGGGCCTGGGCCCCGGCGGCCTCCAGGATCCCGACTTCCGGGGCCGGGAGCTGGCCCGCAACGCGGCAATCGGGGGGCTGGCGTTGGCCACCGGGATGCGCCTGGCCGAGTTCAGCCACCTGCTCGCCTACGAGGTCCCGGCGCTGCCGGCCCAGCCGACGTCGCTTCCGATCCCCTTCCCGGTGCCCGCCGGGGTGACCAAGGGACGCAAGTTCCGCACCACCTGGGTCAGCTATGAGGCGCTGGCCGACCTACACCACTACCTGGAGCTGGAGCGGACCGCCGCGGTGGCCAGATCGGGCTGGCTGCCGGCACCACGCCGTGGCCCGCCGCTGATGGTCGAGGACCCTGACGAGCGCGGCGGGCGCATCAACGGGGTCCGCCGGGGCTGGGGCTCACTCACCCCGGCCGAGCGTCGTCGCCTGGTCGCCCCCGGCGGCGGGTCCTGCCTGATCGGGGTGACCTCCACCGGGGCGCCGTTCGGCGCGTGGCAGACGGTCTTCGAGCGCACCTCGGACCGGATCCGGGCCCGCTTCGAGCCCCGCTTCCCCCATGTGCACCCCCACCGACTACGCCATTCGTTTGCCTTGAGGACCTTGGAGTTCCTGGTCTCCGGTCACTACCGCCAGGCCGCCGGCCTCGCCGCCGACGCCGACGGCGACGGCGCCCTGGCGCTGTATCTGACCAAGGCCGACCCGCTGCTGGTGCTGCGGGACCTGCTCGGGCACTCCTCGGTGCTCACGACCGAGAAGTACCTGCGCCGCCTGGACACCACCCGCATCTACCGGGAAGCCTTCGGGACGTCCGCCTCCGCCGCCAGCGGGCCGGGAGCAGGCCCCGACGCCGAGGCCGAGGCGAGCGCCGAGCGGACCCCGATGAGGGCGCGCACAAGGCATCTGAGTTGAGCATCCACCGGCGCGCTGGGGCGGTCCCTTACTCTCAGGAGCCCTGGGCCCCGGCTTGAGCCGGGTCCCAGGGTTGTTCCCGGCACCCGCCAGTCGGGCGGTCTGATCGGTCGAGCCTGTGCAAGAGGCTCGACATCGACAGGTCCGATCGCCTGCCAGGTGCGTGCCACCCCTCAACTGAGAAAGGGATGGCGATGACCATCGTAGAAAGCCGCGCCGTGACCGGCGGCGTGGATGCCCGCCCGGCCCTTCACGTGGCCGCCGCGTTGCACGACCTCAGCGAAGCGCTGGGCGTGGAGGAGTTCCCGGCCACCCCGGCCGGTCACCAGGCCCTCTTGGACTGGCTGGCCGGCTTCGGCCCCGTGGCCCGCGTCGGGATCGACACCACCGGCTCGTGTGGCGCGGGGCTGACTCGCCACCTACGAGGCGCCGGGGTCATGGTCGTGGAGGTCGACCGGGCCGAGCAGGGCCACGACGACGAACCCGCCCTACCACTGGACGCCATCGGGGTGGCCCGGGCGGCCCGCTCGGGCGAGGGCCGCCAGCTGCCTGGCGATCGCGACCCCCTGCTCGAGGCCATCGACGCGCTCATGGTCTCCAGAGGCTCGGCCGAGAACGACAGGGCGGCCACCGTCGAGCTGATCCGCGCCTTGGTGGCAGCCGCCCCCGCCGACCTGGGGCTGGCCTTGGCCCATCCCAGGACGGCGTCCTTGGTTGGCGGAGCAGTCGCGCTGCGGCCCTGTCCCGGCCACCCCGTGGGCTATGCGACCCGCGTGGCCTTGGCCGAGCTGGGGGCTCGGGCCGTCTACCTCGAGGGCCAGATCGGCCGGCTGGATGAGCTCCTGATCCCCCTCGTGGCCGCGCACGCCGCCGGCCTGCTGGCGACCTTCGGGGTGAAGACCGACGGCACCGCCACCTTGGTGGCGGTCGCCGACGACGAGGCGGCGCTGTCCTGATGCCGGCGACGCTGAGGGGAGCCCCGCTGGGGATCTCCTGCACCTTCAGCGACGGCAGCCGGGCCGAGCTCTCCCTGGGTGACGGGGGCTGTCCGCCCCTGGGCAGGGACCTGCTGGTCGGGCTGGCCGAGCTGGTCCACCCACATGGCAGCGTGGACGCCGCCTCCACCATCGGCCAGTACCTACGAGCGGCCCGCCACATGGTGGCCACCCTGGCCGAGCGAGGGTTCACCGGCGGGGCCGGCGAGCTGACCCGGGCCAAGCTGGCCGAGTACTGGATGGGGGCCACCGGCCCGACCGAGGCCTGCACCCGCCGGATGCTGGTCGGCTTCTACACGGCCACGGGCGGGCTGGCCGAGGCCGTGGGCGAGCTGGCCGGGGGGCGGGCCTTCAACCTCCAGCCCTACCGCCGGGCGCTGCCCCCCTACCCAGAGGCCGAGTGGGCCCGGATCGGCGACGCCTGCACGGCGACGATCGAGGAGTCCAACGCTTCCCACCAGAAGGCGCTGGCCGCAGCGGCCCGGGGCCAGGACCCGGCCACCGGGGACTGGAGCTCGGACAACCTGGCCTGGCTGCTGGCCCACGCCGGGCCGTCGACGGTGGCCGGGCTCGGCGCGCACGTCGGCATCTCGGTCCAGACCGCCCGCAAGCGGGGCGGCTTCGCCGAGGCCAGCAGGGGACTGTTCCCCCACCTGGACGTTACGGTGGCCTACCTGCTTGCCTTCGGCATCCACTCGGGCATCGTGCCCGACGGCATCGCCGACTTGGTCCTCGACGACATCGACTGGGCCGGGGACGCCTCGATCCTGCTCGGCTACGTGAAGGGCCGCACCGGCCCGGAGAACCTGACCCTTCCTCATCGGGCGGTGCGCCTGCTCGAGCAGTGGCTGTCCCACTCCGGCCTACTGCGAAGCTTCCTCCCGCCTCCCCAGGGCCGCCAGCTGTGGCTGGGAGTCGAGCGGGTGGGCTCCTCCTCGGTGTCGGCCGGGCCGGTGCATCGCGACGTGATCCGGCGATGGGCGGCCCGCCACCAGCTGACCGGCGACGACGGCCGGCCCATCAAGATCCACCGCCATCGCATCCGCACCACCCACCAGTCCCTTCGGGACCGCCAGGCCTGGACGGGCAGTCCCCGGGCGACGATCGACCCCAACCACACCCCGGCCGTGGAGGGTGACCACTACCTGAGCGCCACCACAGCGGCCCAGCGCCACGCCGTCGAGACGATCGTGGAGGACGCCCAGCACGACCTGGTGCGCCGGGCGCATCCGCCCAGCGTGCTCAGCGAGAACGACACGGCGGCCCTGGCTGGTGCCTGGCCCCAGCTGATCGCTGGGCTTCACCTCGACGATGAGGTGCTGGCCCAGCTGGTCGGCGGCGAGTGGGACGTGTTCGTGGCCGCCTGTGCCGACCAGCTGTCGGGCCTGCACGGCCCCAAGGGGAAGCCGTGCCCGGCCCGGCCGTGGGTGTGCCTGGCCTGCCCGCTGGCCGTCTTCGCGCCTCGCCACGCCCCCAACCTGCTGAGGCTCAAGGCGTTCTTCTCCCGGCAGTGGCGGGCCATGCCCGCGGAGCAGTTCATGGCCGTCTTCGGCCCCTACGCCGAGCGGATCGACCAGGTCCTGGAGCGCTACCAGCCGGGCGTGCTGGGGGCGGCGGCCTCCCAGGTGGCCGATGACGACGACGAGCTGCCGCTTCGTCCCGAGGAGCTCAGCTCATGACGGCCCTCGCCCTCACTGCCGGCCCCGGGGATCGACGGTCCCCGTTCGACGGTGTCGATGTCTGTGCCGAGGCGGGTTTCCACCTCCCGCCCGGAAGGCGTGGCCCGAGGTTCGAAGACGACGTCTGGGACCTCACCGAGGTGGTCGGGCTTCCGGTGGAGATGCCGCTGTCCCGTCGCCGCCTGGACTTCACCGCCATCGCCAACCCGGCCTGGCAGCTGGTCGCCAAGGAGCTGATGGTGGCGCTGCTCGTTCCCCGGCATGAGGCGGTGGCGGTGCTGCCCCGGGCCTGGCGCACGCCCCTGCACCTGCGCACCTGCCAGGGGCGGCTGGCCGAGTTGACGTCGCTGCTGAACTGGCTCTCCGCCAGCGGTGTGACGAGCTTGGGCGAGGTCCGCGACGTCCACTGCGAGGCCTACCTCGCCGATCGCCACTACGTACGTGACGCCACCGGCGAGGCCGTGGGCGAGCTGGGCCCGGCCACCCGGCGGGCGGCCGTGCAAGCCGTGGTCGACCTGGTCAACTACCGGGAGCTGTTCAGCGTCGAGCGAGTCGATGCTGGCCTACGTCCATGGCGGGGTGCGTCAGCCTCGGCGGTCGCGGGGATGAGAAGCGGTCGGGACGAGAACAAGACCCCGCCGCTCGGAGACACGGTGCTGCGGCCCATGCTGGCCGCCGCGCTCTACCTGACCGGCACTCTCGGCCCGCTCGCCGCGGCCCTCGCCGACGAGGCCCGGGAGGCGACCCGGGCCCGCCGGGGCTTGCCGGCACCGGGACGGTTGCCAGCCGAGCAGTTCAGCCTGGCCTTGGGCCGACACACCCGGGATGGAGTCCCGCTCCCCCTGCTCCCCGAGTCCGAGCTACGAGCCCGCCTGGCCCGAGGCTGGGCACCCGAGGACCCGCTGCTCGCCGTCAGCCTGCACGCCCTGGCCAATGAGGCCGGCATCCGGCAGTTCAAGCGGGAGTGGCTGAGCCTTGTTCGTGGGCCGATCGAAACCGCACTCGACCGGGTCGGCACGGCCAAGCCGTGGGGTCGCCACGCCGACCTGGTCCCGGCGGCCGGTGGCGACGATCACCTGGCCTGGACGCTCCCCCTGCACGGCATCGAGGTCGTTGCCCTGGCCGGGGTGGTCCGCAGCGCCTGCATCATCGTCATCGCCGCCCTGTCGGGGATGCGTTCGAGCGAGCTGATGGAGCTCCTGGTCGGCTGCCGGCGCCCTCCCGAGCAGTTCGCTCCTGGGCTGGCCCGCTACCGCGTGGCCAGCAAGGTCGTGAAGGGCCAGCCATTGGGCGGTGTCCCCGACGAGTGGGTCGTCATCGAGCCCGTCCACCAGGCCGTGGGGCTGGCCGAGCGCCTCCTCGACAACGCTGATGAAGGCGCAGCACTGTTCGGTCGGTTCGCCTTCCCCGTCCGCTACGCCTGGTTCCGGGCCTGGGTGAACGGCCCCGCCGGGCAGCGTCTCGGCCTCGGCCCCATCCCAGAAGACGATGTGTCGCTGCGGGCGCTGCGGCGAACCCTGGCCGTCGAGCTCGCTTACCGGCCCGGGGGCGTGCTGGCCACCAAGGTCCACCTCAAGCACATCTCGGTGGCTACTACCGAGGGCTACGCCTCCCGCCCCGGCGGGGCCCAGGCCGCCCTGCTGGCCGAGATCAACGAGCATGAGCAACAACGCAACTTGAACCTCGTCCTGGCCGAGTTCCACAACTACCGCCGGGGCGTCCTTCCCGCCGGGCCCGGGGCCCGAGAGCTCACCCGGTTCTTCGCCGGCGTGGACGCCGCCCTGCCCCAAGACCCTGAAGCCCCGAAGGTGCAGGGCAACGACCGGGAGGTCCTCGCCCTGCTCACCCGGCGGGCCGGGGCCCTGCACCTGGGCGTGGCCAACTACTGCTGGTTCACCGACCCCTCCCGGGCCCTGTGCCTGAAGCTGGCCGGCACCCCCGACGCGAAGGCGCCCCTGGCTGGGATGTGCGACTCGGCCCGCTGCCCCCAGGCCACCCACCATCCCTGCCACCGGGAGGTCTGGGCCACCCGGGCCGCCACCACCCAGGCGCTCCTCGTCAGCCTCGGCCCTACCCGGCGCACCGAGCGGGCCCGCCTGCAGGCCGACCACGACCGGGCCCGGCGTGTACTCGCCGGGATCGACACCCGCACCAGCTCGACGACCTCGGGCAAGTGACGTGCGCATCAGCGCCCGTCAGCGTGCCGAGAACGAAGTCCGCATCCGGGCCACGATGGAACGCCTTCTCGGCGGCGACATCCCCTCAGGCGGCGGCTGTGACGTGAAGACCCTGGCCGCCCAGTCGGGCCTCGATCGCAGGGCCTTCTACGGCGAGCGCGCCTACGCCCACCTCCGAGAGCAGTTCGAGGCGCGCCTGGCGCAGTCCATTCGGGCCGGTGACACCCCCGACGAGCGCCAGGGGCACATCGCCCGCCTCAAGCACCAGCTCGCCACTCTCACCAAGCGCCTGGGTCAGCGCGACGAGACGATTGATGAGCTCACCGAGTTCAAGTCCCAGGCACTCTCCCGCCTCGCCGCCCAACACGACGAGATCACCCATCTGCGCGCCAGCCTGGCCGAGCCTCACAACATCCACCCTCTGCCAGCCCGCACTCGCACCATCGGCCCGGTCCCTGCAGCTGACCCTCACCACCTGGGGCGCCAAAAGCCACACACCATCACGCCCAAGGAGAGTTGAGCAGTCCCTCGGGAGCCAGCCGAATAGCCACACCAACCCATGCGCGCACGGCCAGTGCGGACACAAGCCACGCTGCGGCCAGCCAGATGCTCATGGCCGGCGTCCCGATCTCGGTCGTCGCCGAGCGCCTCGGATGCACCGAGGCGAACATCCTTCGCAACTACCGTCACTTCATCCCCGGATCTGACAAGGAAGCAGCCGAGTTGATGGACCGGCTCCTAGCCTCTCCACCGTTCCTAATCACTGAGCAATAGTGACTTATGCTCGGTGAGCGACTCCGAACGGTCCTGGGTCGCCTGGTGTTACCGGCAGAGCTGGATGGAAACGTTCCGGCACAATTGTGTGAGGATGGTTCGGCAGCCCAGAGTGGGAACGCGGCACAGCGCCGGGGAGGCGACTCCGCCGGCGCTGTGGGCAATGGGTCAGGATCGGGACGAGCCGTCGTCGTATGGGAGCTCGATCACCACCTTGGTGAGCTCGATGCCAGCCTCGTGGAGCTGCTCGGTCATGGACATGACCTTGACCAGCGCGATCTCGACCAGGGCTCCCGGGAGAAGCTCCATCCGCAGCGTCATCG
>JBOGGR010000018.1:0-1822 GCA_050744025.1 Acidimicrobiales bacterium | reverse complement strand
CGGCGAGGCCGGAGCAGCGTCCGCTCGATGGATCACCGGCGTGAGTAGCGTTCGCATTCGTGAGCAACTACCCCCCGCCGCCCCCGCCGCCCCAGCCCCCCCCGGCGCCCTGATGGGCAAGGAGATCGCCGAGCAGCCGGCGGCGCTGGCCCGGCTCCTCGCCGAGGGGGCCGCCCCCATCACCCAGGTGGCCCGGCGGCTGGCCCGCATCCGCCCCCGCTTCGTCCTGCTGGCCTCCAGGGGGACCAGCGGCCACGCCGCCCTCTACGCCAAGTACCTGATGGAGGTCCAGGCGGGCCTCCCCGGCGGCCTGGCCTCCCCCTCGGCCATGACGACGTACGGGTCCCGCCCCGCCATGGACGATGTCCTCTTCGTCGGGGTGAGCCAGTCGGGACGGTCCCCGGACCTGGTGGAGTCGGTCACCGTGGCCCGGCAGGCCGGCGCCACCACCCTGGCCGTCACCAACGACCCCAGCTCGCCCCTGGCCCATGCGGCCGCCTGGCACGTCGACATCCTCGCCGGCCCGGAGCGGGCCGTGGCCGCCACGAAGACCTACACCGCCCAGCTCCTCGCCCTGTGGCTCCTCACGCGCGCCATGGCCGGCCTCGACACCCGCCCGGCCTGCGCCCTGCCCGAGGCGGCGGCCCTGGCTCTCGCCCCCGGGCCGGCCGTGGGCCTGGCTGCCGGGCGCCTGGGCGACGCGAAGCGCCTCGTGGTCACGTCCCGCGGGTACTCGTACCCGACGGCGCGGGAGGCCGCCCTCAAGCTGATGGAGACGAGCTACGTGTCCGCTCAGGCCTTCTCCACAGCGGAGCTGCAGCACGGGCCCATGGCCGTCGTCGACGGCGGCGTCCCCGTGGTGGCGATCGTGCCCGAGGGAAGGGGAGGCCTGGCCATGGCGCCCGTCCTGGCCCGGCTGGCCCGAGCCGGTGCCCCGGTCCTCACCGTCGGTCCCGGCAGCCCTGGGGCCATCGCCCGGGCCGACCTCCCGGTCCCGGCCGGCCTCCCCGAGGACCTGGCTCCGATCGTGGAGATCCTCCCCCTCCAGCAGCTGGCTCTGAACCTGGCCCTGGCACGCGGCGCCGACCCCGACCGGCCCCGCCGCCTCCGCAAGGTCACTGAGACCCGGTGATGCGCCGGCTCCTCGGCGAAATGGCGGTCGTTCCGCAGCGGCCCCTGTGCCCACTCCCGACGTCATGGCGAGAGTGCCAGGGCGGCGCGCACCCTCCCGCCGGCGGCGGCGAGCCGGCGGCGGGCCACGGCCACGTCCACGCGGCCGAGCAGCGTCACCAGAGCCGTGGCCACCTCGCCCCCCGCGGCGGCCAGCGCCTCCTCGGCCACGGCCGTGGTCACGCCGGCGCCCCGGGCCACGATCGTGGTGGCCCGGCGGCCCAGCTTGTCGTTCTCCACCCGCAGACCGACCATGAGGTTGCCGAACGTGCGGCCCAGCCGGACCATGACGAGGGTGGAGATCGTGTGCAGGACCAGCTTCTGGGCGGTCCCGGCCTTCATGCGGGTGGAGCCGGCGATGAGCTCGGGCCCCACCACCACCTCGATCGCGTGGTCCACCTGCGCCGAGAGGGCCGCTCCGGGGTTGCAGGACACGCCGGCGGTGAGCGCTCCCCGTCGGCGGGCGTACCCGATCCCGCCGAGCACGTAGGGAGTGCGCCCGCTGGCGGTCACGCCCACCACCGCGTCGAGCGGGCCCAGGCCCATCCGGCGCAGGGCGGCCACGGCTCCGGAGGGGTCGTCCTCGGCCCGCCCGCCACCCCCGGCCCCCGCCCCGCCACCCCCGGCCTCCCCGGCCCCGCCACCCCCGGCC
>JBOGGR010000017.1:0-7784 GCA_050744025.1 Acidimicrobiales bacterium | reverse complement strand
GGGGCGCCCCCGGAGCCGCCACCCGCCCCCCGCAGCGCCGCCGCCATCTCCGCCGCGGACGGGAAGCGGTCCTCCGGCCGGAGGGCCAGCGCACGGTCCACGACCGACGCGAGCCCGGGGTCGACGCCAGGACGCCGGTCGGCCAGAGGGACCCGCTCGCCGTGGCGGATCGCCACGGCGACGGCCAGCGGCGTCCCCCCCTCGAACGGCTTGACGCCGCTCAGCGCCTCGTAGAGGACGACTCCCACCGACCACAGGTCCGAACGGGCCGTGGCCGGGCTGCCGTCGATGCGCTCCGGGGCGAGGTACGCGGGCGTCCCCAGCAACAGGTTGGTGGCCGTCAGGTCTCCCGATCCCCCCGGTGGCTCTGCGCCCTTGGCGATACCGAAGTCGGCCACCTTCACCCCGCCGCCGTCAGCCCACAGGATGTTCGCCGGCTTGACGTCCCGGTGGACCAGGCCAGCGGCGTGGGCGGAGCCGAGGGCGTCCAGCACCTGGAGCGCCACCTCCCTGGCCGCCTCCTCGTCCAGCGGGCCGGACGAGATGTCGTCGGCCAGCGTCCGCCCGGGCAGCCGCTCCATGACGATCCAGGGATGGTCCCCGTCCTCCCCGGTGTCGTGGACGGCAACCACGTGGGGGTGGGCGAGCCGGGCCGCAGACCGGGCCTCGGCCTCGAAGCGGGCCCGGAACCCGGCATCGGCGGCCAGCTCGGCCCGGAGGACCTTGACGGCCACGGGTCGGCCCAGGCGGACGTCGACGGCGTCGTAGACGTCCGCCATCCCTCCCCGGCCGAGCCGGCGGCCCAGGCGGTAGCGACCGGCGAGGACGACCGGCCCCGTCGTCCCCCCGGCCTGCCGGGCAGCCACGAGGTCATCCATGCCGGCCCCCTGCGATGCGCTCCCCGGCGCCGGGGCACAATGGGGCCATGACGGTCCCAGTCGCCGGCGTAGCCGGCCTCGTCCTGACCGGAGGAGCGAGCCGGCGCATGGGGACCGACAAGGCCATGCTGAAGGTCGAGGGGGCAGAGTTGGCCCCGCGGGCGGGCGCCGTCCTGGCCGCCGTCACCGCCCCGGCCCTCGAGGCCGGCCCGGGCCGCTCCGGGCTGCCGGTCGTCCCCGAGCCCTTCCCGGGGCAGGGACCGATGGTCGCCCTCGCCGCCGCCTGGACGGAGCTGTCGGCCCGGGGGCATCTCGGCCCCGTGGTCGTCCTGGCCTGCGACCTCCCCCTCGTCGACGAGCCCCTGCTGCGGCTGCTGGCGTCCTGGCCGACGTCCGACAGCGTCGTCCCGGTGGTCGATGGCCACCCCCAGCCGCTGTGCGCCCGCCTGTCGCCGGCCGCCCTCGACCTGGCGGCCGTCCTGGCCTCGGCCCCCGCAGCCGGGCCTCGCAGCCACCGCAGCCACCGCAGCCTCCGCAGCCTCCTCGCCGCCACCCCAGTGACCTGGCTGGGGCCGGCCGAGTGGGGACCGGTGGCCTCGCCCAGGAGCTTCGCCGACGTCGACCGCCCCACCGATCTGGACGCGCTGGGCCTGCGCTGGAGCCCGGCATGAGCCCGGGCGCCGGCTCCCCCGGCCCCGCGGCCCGGAGGCCGGGCAGCCCGGCCCCCCACTCCCCCGGCCCAGAGGCCCAGAGGCTCGCCGGCAACCCGGCCCCTAGCCCGGCCCCCAGCCCGGTTCCCCGCGCGGCAGCCGGCAACCGGGCCCGCAGCCCCGCCACGGCCACCCGGATCATCGCCATCCGCGACGGGCGCCACCGCCCCCGCCCCGACCACGTGGTGACCGAGGAGCCGATGGAGATCCGGGTCGGCGGTCCCGGCCTGCGGCCGGTCCCCCTCACCGTCACGATGCGGACGCCAGGGCACGACTTCGAGCTGGCCGTGGGTCTCCTCGTGGCCGAAGGGGTCGTCGCGACCGGCGCCGACGTGAGGACCGTGCGCTATTGCGACGTGGCCCCGGGAGAGGCCCAGGAGTACAACGTCGTCACCGTCTCCCTGCGCCGCCCGCTCGACCCGTCCACGCTCCCCCGGCGGACCTTCGGCGCCACCGCCAGCTGCGGGGTGTGCGGGACGGCGACCCTGGACGACCTGGCCCGGCGGTGCCCACCGGTGAGCGCCGGCCCGGTGGTCCCGGCGTCGGTGCTGCTCGGCCTGCCCCGGGCCCTGCGGGCCGGGCAGCGCCTCTTCGACCGGACGGGGGGGCTGCACGCCGCCGGGCTGTTCCGGGCCGACGGGACCCTCCTGGCGGTGCGCGAGGACGTCGGCCGCCACAATGCCCTGGACAAGCTCGTGGGCCATGCGGCCCTCACGGGGGCCCTGCCCCTGGCCGGCCACGTGGTGGCCCTGTCCGGCCGCCTCGGATACGAGCTGGTCCAAAAGGCCGCGTCCGCTGGCATCTCCATCCTCGTCGCCGTCTCCGCCCCCTCCAGCCTGGCCCTCTCCACCGCCGAGCGCCTCGGCCTCACCACGGTCGGCTTCGTGCGGCCAGGTCGGGCCAACGTCTACAGCCATCCGGAGCGGGTGGACCTCGACGGCTGAGACCCCCGGCCTCACCCGGCTCCCACCGAGGCCGCGGCGCCTAGGAGGCCTGGCGCAACCGGTCCGCCCGGCGGGCCCGGCGGATGGCCCGGCGCTCGTCCTCGCTCGTCCCCCCCCACACGCCGTACTCCTGGTTGGTCTGGACGGCGAACTCGAGGCAGTCCTCCCGCACTCCGCACCCGCCGCAGACGGACTTGGCGGTGGCTATCTGGATCTCGGCCGGCCCGGTCACCCCGATCGGGAAGAAGAGGTCCGGGTCGACGTCCCGGCATGCCGCATGCCCTCGCCACTGATCGATGTCCCACGTTGCCTGTCGAACCGACTCCACGTGCTCCTCCGGCGCAGCTTCCCTGGTCTGGTCCACACCGGCATCGCGACCCCACTCGCATGGCCCCCCGGCTGGGATGCCGCCCGTGCGGGCATGGCTCGGCCACTCCGCACGGTCCCACGGGACCAGGGAGTTTAGCGGAACAGCAATCGCTTCCACTCACGCCCCGCGCCCACGGACGCCAGATTGTTTCCCCGCCGGAGCGAATCTCACACCTCGTCCCGGATGTGACGTGCGTCACTATCCGCCGGCTCCGCCGCCGGACCGGGAATACTCAAGGGGTGCCCCATTTCCCCCGAGCGGGCCGGCGCGGCCCTCGGGCCGGGCCCGGCCGCCGCCTGCGGCTCCTCGTCCCCGCTCACGAGGGGCGAGCGCGCGAGGAGGAAGACGGCTCCGGCCATGACGGCCAGGCCCACCACCTCGAGCGCGCGGCGGATCCCGGCGGTGTCGATCCCCTCGCCGAAGGCGAGGGCCCCCACCACGATGCTCACCACCGGGTCCAGCACGGTGAGGACCGGCAGCGAGGCCCGCAGGGGGCCGGCCTGAAAGGCGCTCTGTGCAGTGAGCAGGCTGGCCACGCCGACGGCCACCAGGGCGTAGGTCTGCCAGGCCTGGAGCATCGGGACGATCCCCTGGTAGATGAGCAGGTCGGCGGTGACCTTGGACAGGGCCGCAGCGAGCCCGAAGGCGAGGCCGGTGGCGGATGCCAGCATGACCGCCCGCCGGTTGCTCGGGGACGGCCCGGCGAAGGCCACCAGGAGCCCGGCGGGGACCAGCGTCGCGACCAGGATGACCGACCAGGCGGTGATAGAGGCGTAGTCGGTGCCCGGACCGGGGTTGGCCGACACCAGGAACAGAGCCAGGCCGGCCACCGTCCCGGCCGCCCCCACCCACTCCCACGGCCCCAGCCGATGACGGTGGACGGCGGCCGAGACCGGGAGGGCGAAGAGGAGCCCGGCCACCAGCAGGGGCTGGACCAGCACCAGCGACCCGTGGCCCAGGGCGATGAACTGCAGCACGTACCCGGCCGCGTCGGCGAGGATCCCCGCCACCCACAGCGGGCGGACGGCGAGGCGGACGAGCAGGGCGGGCCTGAGGGTGTGCTCGTGGGACTCCTGGCGGACGGTCCGGTGCTGGAGCACCGACGCCACCGCGAAGAGGAGGGCCGCGCCGAGCACGGTGCCAATGACCATCGCCCTACGACGATAGGTTCTGGGACCGTGACGAGGAGAGTCCTCGTCGTGTCGGCCCGCATGGGTGCCGGTCACGACGGGGCCGCCAGGGAGCTGTGCCGGCGCCTGGAGGCCAAGGGGATCCAGACCAGGATGGTCGACTTCCTGGACGCCGCCCCCTGGGCCGGCCGCCTCATCAAGGCCGTCTACGAGCTCCAGCTCCGCGCCGCCCCGTGGGCCTACGAGGCGACTTACCGAGTCTGGTTCCTCGGCCCGCTGCTCTGCCGGCCGCTGGCCGGCGTGCTGGGCCTGGTGTTCGGCCGCCGGATCCGGCGGTGGGCGGCCGAGATGGGCGCCAACGCCGTCGTGTCCACCTACCCCCTGTCCTCGGTGGTGCTGGGCAGGCTCCGCAGCCGGCGGCTGCGGAGCCTGCCGGTCCCGGCGATCACGTTCGTGACCGACTTCGCCGTCCACCCGCTGTGGGTCCATCCCGGCGTCGACCTGAACCTCTGCGTCCACCCCGACTCCGCCGCCGCCGCCGAGGAGACCACCGGGAGGCCGGCCCGGGCCACCGGGCCCCTCGTGGCCGACTCGTTCCGCTCGGCGCTGCCCGGCAAGGCCCGGGCCCGGGCCGCCCTGGGGCTCCCGCTCGACGCCCGGGTGGTCCTCGTCGTGGCCGGCTCCTGGGGCGTCGGAGAGCTCGAGCAGACCTTCGACGCCCTCCTCTCCGGCGGTCGCTACCTGCCGGTGGCCGTGTGCGGGCGCAACGAGCGCCTCCGCCAGCGCCTGGCGGCCAGGGGCGCCGGCCTGGTCCTGGGCTGGACCGAGGCCATGCCGACGCTCATGGCCGCCTCGGACGTCCTCGTCCAGAACGCCGGCGGCCTCACCTGCATGGAGGCCTTCGCCGTGGGCCTGCCGGTGATCACCTTCCGGCCCATCCCCGGCCACGGCCGCCAGAACGCGCTGGACATGGACCGCGCCGGGGTGGCCGCCTACGCCGTCGGGCCGGACGACCTGGAGGCGACCATCTCGCAGGTGATCAGCCGGAGTGGGCACATGACCGGTCTGGGCAGGGCCATGTTCTCTGGAGACGCGGCCACGGAGGTGAGGGAAGTCGCCCTCGCCCATGGGCCCATCCCCTTCCCGGTCGGCCGGCCGGCCGTCAGGCGGGTCACGGCCGCCGGCGTGGCCGTGATGAGCCTCTACGCCGGCCTCAACCTCGTCGCCAACGCGGCCAGCGCCGCCGGCCTCGACACCCCGAGGCTCCCCGCCCACAGCGAGGAGGTGACCCTCGTCGTGCGCCTCGGGGCCGCCGACCTGGCCGACCCGGGGCTGCCCGCCCTGCTGGCCCGGGACCACATAGCCGCCGCAGTGGAGGGGCGCCTGGCCCAGGCTCACCCCGTGGCCGTCCGCCGGCTCGCCGACCACGGGGTGACGGTGGCCAACGCCGGGTGGGTCCCGGCTCCCGACCTCCACCTGCTCTCGCTGCACGACAACGTGACCCGGGCCAGCCTGGTCATCAGCCGGGCCACGGGCCTGCCCTGCACCCTCTACGCCCCCGGGCCGACGGTGAACGCCTCCGACCTGGCCTTCGCCAAGGCCCACCACGAGCAGATCGTGCGCGGCATCCAGCTCAGGGCCAGCACCGCCGGGCCCGGGCTCCTCCGTCCCGGCCACGTGTACGTGATCGACGCCCAGGCCGTCACCGGTCCCCACCTGGCGCAGTGGCTGGACGCCCTCCACACCGACCTGGCGGCCGCCGGCATCACCACGACCCCTGTCGCCGTCCTCGCCCGTTGAGCGGCCCTGGAACACCGGCCGCCGCCGCAGCGCCGGCCCCTGGAGCGCCGGCCCCTGGAGTTGCGGCCCCTGGAGTTGCGGCCCCTGGAGTTGCGACCGCCGCCGGGGCGGCACCCGGCAGAGCGGCGGCCCTCGGGCCGGTGGCCCTCGCGCGGTGAGCGGGGCAAGGGCGCTCGCGGCGGCCGGGGTGGCGGCCGGGGGGCTGGCCACGCTCGCCCACGCCGGCCCCGCGGTCACCTGGCTCCCCCCGGTGCGGCGCCGGGTGGCGCCCGCCTGGCACGGTCTCGGCCGCCCCGGGCACGTCGCCCTCACCTTCGACGACGGGCCCGACCCGACCTCCACCCCGGCCTTCCTGGCGGCGCTGGACGGCCTGGGCTGGCGGGCCACGTTCTTCATGCTGGGATCCATGGCCGAGCGGTCGCCGGGGCTGGCAGGAGAGGTGGCCGCCGCCGGGCACGAGATCGCCCTCCACGGCCACGAGCACCGCAACCAGCTGGCCCGCACGCCCGCAGGGGTGGCCGCCGACCTGGCCCGTGGGCTGGACGCGGTGGCGTCGGCCTCGGGCCACCAGCCGGTCTGGCACCGCCCGCCCTACGGCGTGGTCTCCGGACCGGGCTGGAGGGCCGCCCGGGAGCTGGGGCTGCGCATCGTGCTGTGGAGCGCCTGGGGCCGGGACTGGCGGGCCCGGGCCATGCCGGCGAGCGTCGTCGCGGACGTCGAGGCCGGCCTCACTCCTGGAGCGACGATCCTGCTCCACGACTCGGACTGCACCTCGGCGCCGGGAGCCTGGAGGTCGGCGCTCGGGGCGCTGCCGCTGCTCGCCGAGCGCCTCGTCGCCCGTGGGTGGGACGTGGGCCCCCTCGCCGAGCACGGCGTGGGGTCGCGCTCCCCCCGCTGAGCCGGGTCCCGCGCCGCCGTGCCACGGGCGACCCAGCTCGGAGCTCGGGGCGCCGGGCTCGGGCCGGGAGTGTCGGGCCTCCGCCGGGCCGTTGGGTGTCGGGGGCTCGGGCCGGGGAGGCCGGGGCCCTGGGGTCAGGCGCTCAGGTCCCGGCTGCCGGACGTGGGGAGCCGGGGAGCTGGAGCGGCCGGCGCCGCCGGCCCCCGGGCCCGGAGAGCCCTGAGAGCCCGGCCTGCGCCCCACCAGGTCACCAGGCCCAGCGCCTCCACGATCGTGCGCATGGACATCTTGGACCGCCCCCGCTCCCGGTCCATGAACGTGATCGGCACCTCGCGCACCCCGGCGCCGGCGCCCACCGCCGCCCTCACCATCTCGATCTGGAACCCGTACCCGTCGGCCCGCACCGCCTCCAGGTCCATCCGGTGCAGGACGGACGCCGCGTAGGCCCGGTACCCGGAGGTCAGGTCCCGGACCGGCAGCCCGAGGAGCGCCCCGGCGTACACGTTCCCCAGCCGGGACAGGGCCCGGCGGTGAGGGGCCCAGTTGGGGATGGTGCCCCCGGGCACGTAGCGGGACCCGACCACCAGCTCCACCTCGTCGCCGAGGGGAGCGAGGAGGGAGGGCAGGGCGGCCGGGTCGTGGGACAGGTCCGCGTCCATCTCGACGAGGGCGTCGAACCCCTGCGCCAGGCCCCAGGCGAAGCCGTCCCGGTATGCGCTCCCGAGCCCGGCCTTGGCCGGCCGCCTGAGGACGTCGACCTGGCCCGTCCGCCGGCCGGTCTCCTCGGCCAGCGCCGCCGTGCCATCCGGGCTGGCGTCGTCGACCACGAGCACGTGGGCGAGGGGGACGGCCGCCCGGATGCGCGCCAGCACCACCTCGATGTTGTCGGCCTCCTCGTACGTGGGCAGGACGACGAGCGCTCGCACGGGCTGAGCATACGGGGCGTGCCAGCATGGAAGGGTGACGTCCAGCTGGCGCGGGCCCCGGCCCCGACCGGGGAACGCGGCGGCCGGGACCGCTGCCCCGGGCGGGGCGCGCCATGGGGGACCGGGGC
>JBOGGR010000016.1:0-4307 GCA_050744025.1 Acidimicrobiales bacterium | reverse complement strand
TCACCGAGTGCCTTTCGGGACTTCCTAATGCCCCTTGATGCCCCAGCAGGAAGTCCGCTACCAGGGCGTTTGTGAAGTCGGTCAGGTCAAGAGGGGTGTGGACGCTACGTTCGCAACGTAGAAGTCGCGGTTCGAGTCCGTCACCTCCACACAGAGGTCTTCACGTTTGACCTCTCCCCATCTTCACATTTGGGTGTGACAGCCGTTACGGGCACATCGACCGCTCACGGCCGGAGGGGCGCAGCTGGGGCGCCCAGGCGATTCGTCGGCGGGCGGGACCCCTCGTCTCGTCCGAGCCGTCGTCGGGGTTCTCCACCAGGCGTTGCGCCGAACTATGGCGGTGCGTTCGTCAGGCCGGGGCCCCTTCGGCCAGGTCGGCTAGGGTCTTGCGCCTCCGCCGGCGGGTCTTGGGCTCGAGACCTCTCCCGGCCCGGCGGGCGTCTTCGCGCTCCCGGGCAGAGAAGGCGACGAGGACCCGTTCGTTTCGCACGATGAAGGTGCAGGCGAGGAACAGCGTGATGGCGCTGAGGCCCATGAGGCGACACCACCCCCTCGTGGTGTCGTTGGAGGCGGGGTCTTTCACCGTGGAGTTGGTCCGCTCGGCCGCTGAGCGCCGGGCGTAGGAGGCCCGCCAGGAAGCTCCCGGGTAGTCGTGCTTTTGCGCCGTCTTGGCGTTCACCACGGGGGGGACGGTGACAGTCGCTTGCGTGCAGCAGGTGGGCGGGTTCTCGGGCGGGGTGAGCACCTCGGGACGCTCGTGGGAGGCGGCCATGGAAGAAGGCCTCAGCGGGCAGCGGACCTTTCCCCGGGTGGCCGGGCAGGCGACACGGTGGTAGCCGTCGGAGTCCGTCGCGCTGATGCGGCCCAGCTTGTAGTGCGATGCCTCTGCGGTCTTTCGGTCGTGGGCGGCGGTCTCTTCCTTGGTCGCCCCCCGGGCGAGGGGGGCCATCCCGAGCAGGGCCGTCGGGGTCATGGGGCAGTACAGGTTGCCGTTGGAGATGGTCGCCCCGGCGAAGGTGCCCTTCGGTCCCCGGTCGGTCGGGTGCAGGTCCATGACGAGGCTGGCTCCCATCTGCCTGAGCGGGAGCGCCCAGTTGGCTGCGACTCGATGCGCATAGCCAGAGTCGCCCAGCACGTCGCCCACCACCACCCCCGAGGCGGCCATGGAGGCCATGACCGAGAGGAAGGCCGGGGGCGGGTCGATGTGGCACGAGGTGAGCAGGATGCGCCGGGCGAGCTCTGGGACCGGGGGCCCGTCCTCCTTCCTCACCATGGTGGCCACCTGGAGGTAATAGCCGAAGAACAGCTCGTCACGCTGCCCCGGCCCGTCGCCCCGGCGATGCCCCCAGGAGGCCTCCGGGTCGGCGCAGTCCCCGCCTGTTTCGACCGGCGGGCAGGAGAAGGTCTCGTGATCGGTCCAGTCGACGGCATAGGAGGAAGAGGCGCCCTTGCATGCCTCGGGCACGCTCGCCTCCAACAAGGCGTCGGCGACGCCGGCCAGGGCCTCGGAGGGGGCGCCAGAGGGGGTGGTCCTTGCAAGCGCCGCATCGACCAGGCCGAAGGTGTACTCCACCTGGCGGTAGGTGAGGGTGTGGGGGCCGCTCGGCCAGCGGGCCACGATCCCAAGACGCGCCCGGTCGTCCTCGCAAAGGCCGAGGAGGGCCTGGTGCACCCTGGTCAGATGGGCCGGTCGGTGATCAGCCTGGGTGAGGAGCATGCCCGTGAGAAGAGCCCGCACCGAGAGCTGGCGGGGGCGCACGCCTACCGGGAGTAGCGACTCGACCCGGGCCGCCACCTCCGAGCGGTCCACGACGGCCTCGAGGCCAGCAAGGGGGATGGTCTCGCTCAGGGCCTTCGCCCCCCGAGAAGCGCCACCGCCTCGGACTCCGAGGCGACGGGCAGGTGGGCCACCACGTCGCCGAGGCGCTGGGGGCAGGAGATCCCTGCTGCGTCCAGGAACGCCCGCAGCCCCAGGCCCCGGGCCACCTCGGCCAGCCAGGTGGCCCGCAGCCGACCGGTGTCGAGGCGCGAGAGGTCGGCCCCGCCCGACAAAGAGGAGATGAGCGGGGTGGTCACGTTGCGCCGGGCCGGGTCGGCCCCGCCGATCAACAAGTCGCCCCCGGCCAGCTCTGCCGCCGCCAGTAGCCGGTCGTGATAGCGGGCGAGCAGCGGCACCACCCGGGGACGGCGTCCTTTGACCTCTATGACCACGCCGCTGCAGCGGGGTACGACGTCTTTGCCCCGCACCTGGCGCAGGTCGGCTCCCATGAGCCCCGCCCCCGCTCCCAAGCAGATGAGCCCGTTCGCCCGCATGCGTCGGGCCGAGGTGGGCTGGGCGTCGGCGAGGCGCAGGTATGCCGCCACCTCGGCCTCGCTGTAGGGGGCCTTCGAGCGCTCCCGGGGCAGAGGTGTCGGGGCGGGCCCAGTGCCGGGCAGCACCCGGGTGGCCACAGCGCGCAGGTTGGTGCGCAGCGTGCGCCGAGTGGGGCTCGACATCTGCCTGGCCCCGACCACGATGAAGCGCTCGATCACAGAGGGGTGGCACATCACATCGAGGCGGAGCTCGAGGCCGACTGCGAGGCCGAAGGCTCCGAGCTTCGAGCAGGCGAACAGCAGGGCCCTGGCGCGAGTGGAGCTACCCGGTGCGCACGCCCTCACCACCTCTCGGGCGAAGGAGGCGGCCGGTTCTGGCACCGAACGTGGCGCAAAGAGGGTGATCGTGTCTTCGACCGACCTTCCCTGCCCGCTCGGGGTCATCGGCAAGTAACATACTGTACGACAGAGCCGAGCCGGTGGATACCAGGTGGGAAGGTGGTGGGGTGCGCCTCGATCCGAAGACCAAGACCGAGGCGAGCCGCCTCGCCGAAGAACTCGCCCACCTCGTGGGCTCGGGGCTGGCGCTGCCAGGCTCTCTAACCCATCGCTACAGCCGCTGCGGGCGCTCCGGCTGCAAGTGCGGGGCGGATCCCCCCCAGCCTCACGGCCCTTACTGGTCCTGGACCCGCAAGATCGACAACAAGACCGTCACCCGCTACCTGAGCGAGGACCAGCACCGGGACTACCAGGCTCTGTTCGATAACGCCCGTCGCCTACGTGAGCTCGTGACCGCTCTAGAGGCTCTCGGCCTTGGAGTCGTAGAGGCCGATCCCCGCTGGAGCCGCTCACGGTCGGGCTCGGCCCAGCACTGACCGAGGAGTCCGGCGATTCCTACCCGAACCTGCACCCGGTCCGCAGTCTTCCCACACCCGGTCCGCCCGGGATCGGACCTGGCAGCGGGCCGAGTGCCCGAGGCGATCAAGGACCTGAAGGCCGGCCGGGTCCGGTGTTGGGGATGGCGTTGGAAGGCGCTGGTTCGGGCGACGCCCACCATGTCGGCGACTTGCGCCCAGGAGCACTGCTCCTTTTGGGCCTGGGCTACGGCTCAGGCAGGCGGCCTTCGGTTTCTGGCGCCACGCTGGCGACAAGGTGCAGGCAGGAGACTCGGGTCCCTCGGCCGGCCGAGGCCTGGTAGCTCGCCGAGGCGCTCGACGGCGGCGTCGAGGGCCATGGCAGTGTCGGCGTCGGTCGCCGGCGCAAGGTAGTGAGTGCGCCGGGTTGCGCTCACATCATGTATGGACACCAATACACTTAGGCCGCTCCGGCTCGCTCGTCGGTGCCTCCTCGTCGGCGTGGGCGTGGCGTTGCAACAGTCATCGCATGGCCGCCCCTCGCGATAGGCCCCCCGCAGGCCCCGTTGCGGTCAGCCCCTGACAGCCTGTGGCCAACGCGTGCTAGCCCGGCGCTTAACCTGTGGCCGGTCCCCCCATCCAGACCTAAATGGCCAGGTCAGGGTCAAACGTGAAGACCTCACCACCATTGAAACGCTGGTTGGCGCGCCTCGTGCGTAGGCACAGGCCGCTGACCAGCGTTTTCGCGTTCGGCCTTGACTCGGAGATCGAGTTTCTCGGGCGCTTTTTCTCGGGCGTTGATCAACTTCTGCCTACGCTGCCTGCGCAGGGTGGGCAGATCGAGAATGGCCGTCACGCTGGGGGTTCGCGATGCGAGCATGGTCGCGTGGTCTTACTGCCGATGCATGCCCAGGGCATGCGTAGGCAGTGCCTACTCAGTCCGAGATGCGGCGGTCTCGGACCCGGCGGCGAGTAGGAGGGGGAGTTTGAGGGATGGGGCGCGCCGATCGAAGCGGGCATGTGTTGGCCGGCCATCGACCAGCCGGGAGTGGAGCGACTCACGTAGACAGGTTCGGCGTTGATGTGCCTGTCATATTCGGCCGAGGACGGTGGTTCGAGTCCCGGGGCCTGGAGGTGATG
>JBOGGR010000015.1:0-4877 GCA_050744025.1 Acidimicrobiales bacterium | reverse complement strand
CCCCGGCCAGGCGGTGGAGCTGGCTCGGGCCGTGGAGGCCACCGGGTGCCTGCGGCTGGAAGGGTTGTGGACCCACTTGGCGGTGGCCGACGAGCCCGGGGACCGCTTCACGGCCGGCCAGCTCCGCTGCTTCGAGGCAGTCAGGGCCCGGCGTCGGGCGGCCGGGATGTCCCCGCCTCTCGTGCACGCAGCGAACTCGGCCGGAGCGATGGCCCACCCGGCTGCCCGCTACGACCTGGTCCGGTGCGGCATCGCCGTGTACGGCTACCTCCCCGCCCCCGGGATGGAGGGGGAGCTGCGACCGGTGCTCTCGCTGCGGGCCCGGGTCAGCATGGTCCGGGAGCTGGAGGCCGGTGAGCGCCCGTCGTACGGCCGCCGCCGCCCTCTGCCCGGCCGGGCATGGGTGGCGACCGTGCCGCTCGGGTATGCGGATGGGGTGCCCAGGCGACTGTTGGACGGGGGGATGGTGGCCCTGGTGCGGGGCCAGCGCCGGCCCTTGGCAGGGGCCGTGACCATGGACCAGATCGTGCTCGACTGCGGGCCGGAGCCGGACGTGGCCGTAGGTGACGAAGTGGTGCTGCTGGGGGGCCAGGGGGAGGAGCGGGTCACGGCCGACGACTGGGCCCGGGCACTCGGGACGATCAGCTACGAGGTCCTGTGCGGCGTCGGCCCGCGAGTGCCCCGTGTCCCGGTCCGGGGCGGGCGCCCGGTCGGTGCACGTCTCCCGTTCGTCACCGGTCCCCCGGTCGGCTCCCGCGGCTCGGAACCCCCGGTGCCGCCTCCCCCGGGTCCCGGCCCCGGCCCGGCCCCACCCGTGCCGCCGGTGCCGCCCCTCCCCGGTCCCGGCCCCGGCCCCGGCCCGGCCCCACCCGTGCCGCCGGTGCCGCCCCTCCCGGGTCCCGGCGAGTGATCACCGACGTGCCAGGGGTGGCCGTCGGCCACTGGAGCGACCAGGTAGGGCTGACCGGGGTGACCGTGGTCCTTCTCCCGCCCGGCACCGTCGCCTCGGGCGAGATCCGGGGCGGGGCCCCGGGCACCCGGGAATGGGCGCTGCTGGCCCCCGAGCGCCTGGTGGCTCACGTGGACGCCGTGGTGCTGGCCGGGGGCTCGGCCTGGGGGCTGGCCGCCTGTGACGGCGTAGCCCGCTGGTGCGGGGAGCGGGGGCGCGGCGTGGCCACCCCCGGCGGCGTGGTCCCGATCGTCGTGGGCGCCGTCGTCTACGACCTGGGCGTGGGCCACCCGGAGGCCCGGCCGGGCCCCGAGGCCGGGTACGCCGCCTGCGTGGCGGCCACCGCGGGCCCGGTGGGGACCGGCCGCGTCGGGGCGGGGACGGGGGCGACCGTCGGCAACTGGCGCGGCCTGTCGCGCGTGCGCCCCGGCGGCGTGGGTACGGCTGCGGCCCGCCACGGGGAGGTCACGGTGGGCGCCCTGATGGTCGTCAACGCCTACGGCGACCTCTTCGAGCCGGGTTCGCCCTCGCTGGACGGGGCCTTGTGGCCCGCCGACGACCCGACATCGATCGCCGGCCGGCACACGACCCTCGGTGTGGTGGCGACCAATGCCGCCCTCGACAAGGCAGGCTGCTTCCTCGTTGCCCAGTCGGCCCACGACGGCCTGGCCCGGGCCCTGGAGCCGGCCCACACCCGCGTCGACGGCGACGCCGTCCTTGCTGCCGCCGCCGGCGGGGTCCAGGCGCCAACGGAGCTGGTGCGGGCTCTGGCGGCCCGGGCCGTTGCCTCCGCCATCCGCTCAGCGGTGGCGGTCGCCTGACGCGAGCCGGCTCCCCCCGGGATCCTCGCGCCCCCTGCCCCCGACCCGTCCCTGCTCGGCCAGGCCGGCCAGGCGCTGGAAATGGCGCGGTACCCTGGGGCCGTGACGCTCGCCGAGCTCGAGGTGGAGGCCAAGGCGTGCGTGCGCTGTCCGCTGGCGGCCGGGCGGACCAACGTCGTCTTCGGGGTGGGCGACCCCCACGCCACCCTCATGCTCGTGGGCGAGGGCCCGGGCAGGGACGAGGACCTGGCTGGGGAGCCATTCGTCGGGCGGTCGGGTCAGCTGCTGGACCGTCTCCTGGCCGAGGAGGTCGGCCTCCACCGCAGCCAGTGCTACATAGCCAACGTCGTGAAGTGCCGGCCTCCCGGGAACCGCGATCCCCGCCCCGAGGAGATCGCCGCGTGCCGCCCATACCTCCAGGCCCAGATAGAGGCTATCGACCCCCGGGTGGTGGTCACGCTCGGGAACTTCGCGGCGCGGCTCCTGCTGGACACGACCGAAGGCATCACCCGGCTCCGGGGGAGGGTGTACCCGTTCGGCGCCGGGGCGCTCGTGCCCACCTTCCATCCCGCTGCAGCCCTTCGGGGGGGGGACGAGGTGGTGGCCAGGATGCGGGCCGACCTGGTCAGGGCCAAGCGGGTCCTCCTGGCAGCGGTGGGAGACCCGCCCGGGGCGCTGCCGTGATCCACCTGTCCACCAAGTCGGCCGAGGACACCCGGGAGCTCGCCGGGGTCGTCGCCACCATGGTCAGCCCGGGCGACGTGCTCCTGCTGATCGGGGACCTCGGCACGGGGAAGACGACGTTCGCCCAGGGCTTCGGCGCCGCCCTCGGCGTGGCCGAGCCCATCACCAGCCCTACGTTCGTGCTCCTTCGGTCCTACCGGGGCCGCCTCGACCTCCTGCACGCCGACGTGTACCGCCTGGACCGCCTTCAGGAGGTGGTCGACCTCGGCCTGCCCGAGCTTCTCGACGAGGGCGGCGTCGCTCTGGTGGAGTGGGGGGACGTGGCTGCCCCGGCCCTGGCTCCCGACGTGCTCGAGGTGCGGCTCGCCTACGCCGAGGGCGACCACCGCCGGGTCGACCTGCGGCCCGTGGGCCGGAGGTGGTCCGACCGGCTGCCGTCGCTGGAGCTGGCCGTGGACCGCTGGCGGGCCTCGGGCCGGGGCGGCGACCTGGCAGGGGAGGGCCGTTGATCATCCTCGGCATCGAGACGGCAACCCAGCAGGTGGGAGCGGCCCTCGGCGGCCAGGAAGGGGTCCTGGCGTCGATGCACGCCGCCAAGGGGCGGCGCCATGCCGAGCTGCTGGCCCCGGCCATCGAGTTCGTGTGCCGCCAGGCCCGGGTCGAGTTGGCCGAGGTCAGTGCCGTCGCCGTCGACGTGGGACCCGGCCTGTTCACCGGGCTGCGGGTGGGGGTGGCTGCGGGCAAGGCGGCGGCTCAGGCCCTGCGGGTGCCGATGATCGGCCTCTCCAGCCTCGACCTGCTGGCCTACCCGGTCCGGCACACCGAAAGGCTCATCGTCGCCGTCATCGACGCCCGCAAGGGGGAGGTCTATTCGGCCTTCTACCGGCGCGTGTCCGGCGGGGTCCAACGGCTCTCCCCATACCAGCTGGCGGCTCCGTCCGAGCTGGCTGCGGAGCTGGTGGCGCGGGGGGAGGCCTGCCTGCTGGTCGGGGACGGGGCCCTTCGCTACGCCGACGTGTGGAAGGGTCTCCGGCGCGCCGAGCTCGGTACCGTCGGCTCGGCCTACCCGTCGGCGGCCGCCCTCGTGGAGCTGGCGCAGCCCCGGGCCCTGCGGGAGGAGTTCGTGCAGCCGTCGGAGATCGAGGTGATCTACCTCCGCAAGGCCGACGCCGAGATCAACTGGGAGCGCCGGGCAGGGGTCGGCACCGACGGGGTTGGGAGCTGACCGTGGCTGCGCGCGACCTGAGGGCCGGTGGCGGCCTCCCTGACCGGCCCGTGGCCGACGAGGGGATGGTGGTCCACCTCGTCCCGATGCGCCGCCGTCACCTTCGCTCCGTCCTGCGGATCGAGGCCCTGGTCTATCCCCGGCCCTGGTCCCTGGCCCTGTTCGTGAGCGAGCTGGCCCTGCGCTCGGCCCGCGCCTACCACGTGGCCAAGGTCGGCGGCGCCGTAGTCGGGTACGCCGGCCTCATGCTGACCGGGGAGGACGGCCACGTGACGACGATCGCGGTCGACCCGCTGTGGCAGCGGCACAAGATCGCCACGCGGCTGCTGCTCAACATGGCCCGCCTGGCCCGGGCCCGGGGGGCGAGCACGCTGACCCTGGAGGTTCGGGTGAGCAACCACGGGGCCCAGGCCCTATACCGGAGGTTCGGCCTCCAGCCGGTCGGCGTCAGGCGCAACTACTACACCGAGACGAACGAGGATGCCCTCATCATGACCGTGGAGCCCATCGGCACGCCCGAGTACGGCGGGCGCCTGGACGCCATCGAGGACGGCATCGAGGGCATGACCATCGTGGACCATCACCGATGGTGACGGAAGGGGCGGTGACGGACGGGCCGGTGACGGACGGGCCGGTGACCGACCCCGCCGGGGCCGAGACCCCGGGCGGGGCGGCCGGGCCGCAGGCCGAGGCGGTGCTCGGGATAGAGACGTCGTGCGACGAGACGGCTGCGGCAGTGGTCGTGGCCGGGCGGGACGTGCTGTCGTCGGTGGTGAGCAGCCAGGTCGACCTGCATGCCCGATTCGGGGGCGTTGTACCCGAGCTGGCCGGCAGGGCACACGTCGAGCTCCTCGTTCCCGTCCTCGCCGAAGCTCTCGAGACTGCCGGCTCGGGCATGGACGGATCGGGTATCGACGCGATCGCGGTGACCTACGGCCCGGGGCTCGTCGGGTCTCTGCTCGTCGGGCTGGCCGGGGCGAAGGCCCTCGCCCTCGCGTGGGGCGTCCCGTTCGTGGGGGTCAACCATCTCGAGGCGCACCTCTTCGCGTCGCTGCTGGAGCAGCCCGAGCTGGGCTGGCCACTCGTGGTGCTGCTCGTCTCGGGAGGGCACACGCTCCTCGTGGAGGTCACCGCACCCGGCGAGTACCGACTGCTCGGGGCCACGATCGACGACGCCGCAGGCGAGGCGTTCGACAAG
>JBOGGR010000014.1:0-3194 GCA_050744025.1 Acidimicrobiales bacterium | reverse complement strand
CCGCCGAACCCGCTGGGCCTGCCCAGCCGGCCCAGCCGGCCCACGGGTGCCCCTCGAAGCTGGCTGCCCGGTAAGGGGCCAGCTCCTCGACCAGCTCCCGCCGCCGCCGGTCCGTGAAGGACGCCGTCACCCCGACGTGGTGCAGGATCCCCGCCCCGTCCGGCGTGCCGTCGCCGTCGTAGAGGCCGAGGAGGAGCGATCCGACCACCTGGCCCGTCTTGTGCCAGCGGAAGCCGGCCACCACGCAGTCGGCCGTGCGCTCGTGCTTCACCTTGACCATGGCCCGCTGGCCCTCCCGGTAGGCCATCCCCGCCGCCTTGACCACCACGCCGTCCAGGCCGGCGCCCTCGAAGCGCTCGAACCACTCGCCGGCGAGGGCCCGGTCACCCGTGGCCGGGGTGAGGTGGATCGGTGGCCGGGCCCCGGCGAAGGCCCCCTCCAGCGCGCTTCGGCGCCGGCCGAACGGCAGGGGCCGCAGGTCCTCGTCGCCGAGGGCCAGCAGGTCGAAGGCGACGAAGGAGGCCGGGGTCTCGGCCGCCAGGAGCTGGACCCTTGACTGGGCCGGGTGGATGCGCTGGAGCAGGGAGTCGAAGTCGAGGCCGTCGGGGCCGGCGATGACGATCTCCCCGTCCACCACGCAGCGGCCGGGCAGCGACGCCCGCAAAGGGTCCAGGAGCTCGGGGAAGTAGCGGGTGAGCGGCCGCTCGTTGCGGCTCCCCAGCTCCACCTCGTCCCCGTCCCGGAACACGACGGTGCGGAACCCGTCCCACTTAGGCTCGTACACCACCTCGCCGCCAGCCGGGAGCCCCCGGGCCAGCTTGGCCAGCATGGGCGACACAGGCGGCATCACCGGCAGGTCCAGGGCCCCCTCCGTTCCGGGTCCACCGTCACCGCCCGGAAGCGTTCAGCGCCAGGACCCGGCGTCGACGAGCGGGCGCAGCGGGGTGCGGTCGACGACCCCGGTCACCAGGCGCAGGATGGCCATGCCGATCGGCCGGATCACGATGATGACCAAGGCCCCGAGCACCAGGCCCCCGAGGACGTCCACCGGGTAGTGGGCGCCGGCGTAGACCCTGGCGAAGGCCAGGAACAGCCCTGCCACCGTGGCGATCCACGCCAGCCACCTGTCCCTGCCGGTCAGCCACAGGCCGGCGATCACCGCCCCGGCGACCGTGGCGTGGTCGCTCGGGAAGCTGAAGTCGTGCGCCCTCGGGACGAGGACCTCCACGTGGTGGAGGATGTAGTAGGGCCTCATCTCCGCCACCGCGTGGTTGATGGGCTGGGCGATGGCCACCGCGCACGCGGCCCCGACCGCCGCCCACAGCACCGCGGCCACCGCCTCCCGGGGATCGCGGTCCGAGCGCGCCCGCCACCACGCCACCAGCAGGAGGAAGGCGAGGAACGCGACGCCCCCGAGGTTGGCGTAGCCGGCCACGAAGGTGTGGGCCCACGACGTGTGGCGGGCGAAGTTGTTGATGTCCAGGTAGAAGTTCTTGTCCACCCGCGGGAGCTCCCTCTAGATCGTCGGCGGCCCCCGTTCTAGCCGGTAGCGCCCCGTGCAGGGGGCCATGGGGCGATCGCCGCCCCGGCTCCCGGCGCCCGGCCTGTCACGGGAGCGGTATGCCCTGGGGGGAGCGGAACACGTCGTCCGGGTCGTAGGCGCCCTTGACCCGCATCAGGCGGGGCAGGTTGGCCCCGTAATAGGCCTGCTTCCAGTCGGCCAGGCCCGGGTCCACGTAGTTCTGGTAGGCCTGGCCACTGGCGTAGGGGCGCATGGCCGACCAGGCCCGCTCGAGCCAGGCCTGGTTGGCGGCTGCGACGCCGGCCGGGGACCCTGTCGCCCAGCCGGCGCTGTACTCGACGAGGAAGGCCGTGTCCCGGTGGACGAAGGCGGTGGCGCCGGGCGCCACGCGGTTGATGGCGCCGCCCGTCAGGTCGAAGACGATCCCGCCCGAGCCCAGCTCCGGGGAGGCCTGGCGCTCCTCGACCGCGCCGACCACGGCGGCCACCCCTGGGGCCGGCGCCGCCTCGGTGAGGAAGTCCGACTTGGCGGCGAAGGGCGAGCGGGTCAGCACCCCGGCCGAGTTGTGCGTCGGAAGGTGGCACTGGGCCACGCTGTCCCCTTCGCACCCCGCCTCGATCAGCATCGCCCGTAGATACGCCTCGGGCCCCACGAACCGGTAGGACGGGGACCCGCCCGCGGCGCGCACCAGGGGGGCGAGCACGCCGGCGAGGGAGCCGGCGGTCCCCACGTACACGCCGGTCACCCGCAGCCTGGGCGTCCCGCCGCTCCCGCCGCTCCCGCCGGCCCCGCCCGTGGCGAGGAGCTGGCAGTTCGACCACAGCTCGTCGGGGGTCCCCGGCCCCCAGGCCTGCCAGGCGCCGAGCACGCCGGCCGCCTGGGCAAAGGGCCACTCCAGCGTGAAGAGGGCGAGGGGCCCGGCCGGATGGACGCCGAACGTGAACGACGTGGCCACGCCGAAGCTCCCGCCCCCTCCGCCGCGGCTGGCCCAGTAGAGGTCGGGCTCGGCACCCGGGCCACACGTGAGCAGGCGGCTGTCGGCGGTCACGACATCCAGCGACCGGAGGGCGTCGCAGGTGAGCCCGTACCTGCGGTCGACGACGCCCATGCCGCCCCCGAGGGCGAGGCCGGCGATCCCGACCGTCGGGCACGACCCTCCAGCCAGCCCCACCCCGGCGTTGGCCATGGCCGAATAGATGTCGATGAGCCGGGCCCCCGCGCCCACCCTCGCCACCCCCGCCCCCGCGTCGATCCGTACCGTGCCCATGGGGCCGACGTCGATCACGAGCCCGCTCCCCGTCGAGTAGCCGGCGAAGCTGTGCCCGCCGCTGCGGGCGACCGGCTCCACCCCGTGGCGGTGGGCGAAGGCGACGCAGCGCTGGACGTCGGCGGCCGTCTGGCAGTATGCGATGGCGGCGGGGTTGGTCCCGTCGAACCGGGGGTTGTACTCCTGCTTGTCGGTCGCGTAGGAGGCGCCGGCGGGCAGGACCAGCTTGCCGGTGAGGGAGCGGGCCAGGGCCGCCCAGTCGGGGGGGCCTGCCGTCGTGGGCGGCGCCGTGGATGGAGGGGGCGCCGTGGTGGGGGGAGCGGTCCCCCCGGCGGTCGCGCCCGGCGTCCCCGGCCGGCCCGTCGTACCCGGCCGGCTCGAGGTGGAAGTGGGCCGGGGCCGGCC
>JBOGGR010000013.1:0-5529 GCA_050744025.1 Acidimicrobiales bacterium | reverse complement strand
GCACCGCCGGCACTGGCAGCGTCCCCTCACGAAACCAGCGGTAGGCGGTCTGGGGATGAACGCCCTGGCGCCGAGCCCACTCCGTCAGATTCACCACCGCAGCGTATCACTCGATCACTCGTACGCTCGGTACCACTCACTATTGTGCCAACGGTTGCCTACCCTCTGCCGCGTGGACCTCACCGACAGCTACGAGCAGGCCATCCCGGACGAGGTCCGACACGACACCCGCGTCATCTCGGAGCTCCGTGTTCTTCCCTACAACTACCATCCTTGCCCGGCCGCCGGGTCAGCCCGAGGCCTCGCGCCGTAGGGCCCGGTTGTTGCCGGCCCCGTGGGGTAACCCCGAGATCTGCCTCGTTGCCCCAGGCGGTCCAGCCTGGTTGCGAGTAGCGGGCAAAGAGCTCCAGGTACGGTCCGGGCGAACATTGCTCGATGATCGGATACAGCTCGTCTGGCTTGCGGCTGTGCTCGCGCTTTTGGGTGGCCAGCAGGTTGACCTGGCGCCGACCGGGTCCGAAGGTGCGCAGATGTCCGCGGACGCCGAACAACACGGGCTCGGTGACGTTGCGGAAGTAGAAGCCTACGCCGCGGCCGTCACTGCCACCGTCCTTGCGGACTTTGTGCCAGACCAGCATGGTCTTGTACGTGAAGCCCCAGGCCTCCAGGACCCGCAGTCCCTCGGCCAGCAGGGCGTTGGGCACCCAGAGGTAGCAGTGGGCTGGGTCGGCGGCCAGCTCAGTCACTGGCAGGGCGGCGATCTCCTTCCAAGTGAGGGTGTCGTAGCGGGACAGCCGGCGGTGCTCAGGGGCGACCTTGCCGGTTCGGTTCAGGAACCGCCACGGCGGATCGGCCAACAGCGTGCCGAAGGGACAACTGCCCAGGCGGTCCAGCCGCAGCGTGACCAATAGTTCTTCCAGGTCGACAGGTTGAGTCATCGCCCCTCCCGTAAGTCCGCCAGGCTGCACTCTCCTAGCCGGGGCACCCGCCGGCGCAGACCGTCGCCGCAGCATCAGTCGCTCGCCCGCCTTCAGCCCGCCGGCGTGCAGCAAGTCTGCTACCGAGGCCGTGCCAGTCGTTGCCGCGATGTCCCACCTCCTCGATCCCGTCAGAGATCTGTAGATCTCTAGCTCTACCATGAGGGAAGCGCGCGACGGTGGACCCTACTCCCGCCCTGTAACCAGCTTCGTCGTACCAAGGCGCCGGCATGCCGACCCAGGCCAGGGCGGGAGCCCGACGGACGCCGTGGATGTCACGAGGCAGGTGTGGCAGGTGTGGCTGCTGGGGCAGGTGAACGATTCACGTGAATCGCCCCGCTCGGGAGGCCTGCCGCGCCCCGCCGGAACGGAGGCCACCCATCGGCTCCGGGGCTACCCTGAGGACCCGACGTGAAGGAGATCGGATGGCAACGGTGAGCGTCCGTTACATCGTGCACGACGTCGACGCGGCCATCGCGTTCTACTGCCGGCACCTCGGCTTCCACGAGGACATGCATCCCGCCCCTGCATTCGCCATGCTGTCCAGGGGGGACCTTCGCCTCGTGCTCAGCGCGCCCGGGGGTGGGCCGGGCGGCGGCCAGGCCCTGGCCGACGGCACGCTGCCCGAGCCCGGCGGCTGGAACCGGTTCTCCGTCGAGGTCGCCGATCTCGGGAAGACGGTGGAAGCGTTGCGCGAGGCCGGGGTCCACTTCCGCAGCGACGTCGTGAAGGGCGTCGGCGGCAGCCAGATCCTGCTCGACGACCCCTCTGGGAACCCCGTCGAGCTGTTCGAGCCGAGCCTCCCGGAGGCCCGGCTCGGCCGTGGCCGCTGACGCCCTCCGGCGGGCCGGGCTCGACGGTCGCAGCCTGGACGGCGGGATGGAAGCCTGGGCCTCAGCCGGTCTGGCGGTGGTCGATGGCGAGGGACGTCCCGGCAGCGTCGGCTGAGCCTGGCGCCCGACCCCAGCGGGGGGGGAGCTGTCGCCGGTCCCGGGAGCCAAGGGCTGGAAGGTGGAGGGTGAGCATCATGGCGCCGCCCACCAGCACGCAGAGGCAGCCGACGTAGACCAGGGTCAGCAGCATTCGGCCCCCTTTCGGCGCCCGCGGCGCTCTTCGTCCCGGGCTGGCTCCCGGCCGGTGCGCATCCCAGCTCATCGGCTTCCCGGAGCCGCCCCTTGAGGTTGGGCCGCCAGCCCTACGAGCCGGCTGGAGGACCTTGTCCCGGATCGTGCAGGTGATCGCCGAAGAAGGTGAGGATTCGGCGCCAGGCGTCCTCCGCCGAGGCGTGGTGGTAGCCGAGCCCGGCGACCCTGAGCAGGTACACGAAAGGTCCGACGTTGTGGCGGTCCATGAAGCCGTGGCCGGCCTCCGGGTACTCCTTCACGTCGTGGGGCACGTCCAGGCGGGTGAGGGTCGACTCCAGGCGAGCCGCGTGGCCCCGCAGCCCACGGTCCTTGGCTCCGTAGCTGCCGACGACCGGGCAGGCGCCGGCCAGAACGGCCTCGGCCTCCTTGGGGACGGTGCCGTAGCTGGGGGCGGCGGCGGCGAAGGTGCCCCGGGCCGCGCACAAAAGGGCGAATCCCCCGCCCATGCAGAAGCCGATGACCCCCACCCGTCCCGAGCAGCTCGCCTGCTCCGCCAGCCAGCCCCGCGCCGCGTCGATCTCCACGAAGGCCCGACCCTCTCTCGCCGTCAGCGAGCGCATGGTGGTGACGAGGCACTGCCGCTTGGGCCCCCAGAAGTAGAGGTCGGGGGCTAGGGCCAGGTAGCCGGCCGTGGCCAGCCGGTCCGCGTGCCCCCGCACGGTGTCGCCCATCCCGAACGCGTCGTGCACCACGACGACACCTGGCCACGGGCCGGCCCCGAGCGGCGTGGCCAGGTAGGCGTCCATCCGGCCGCCGGGCGTGCCAACTGTGACGTCTGCCATCGGTCCACCTCCACCTCTCGCTCGGCGACCTCTCGCTCGGCCTCCAGCCCATCAGGTCGGGGGGTCGGGCGCCAGCCGTGTCCCGGCCGGGCGCTGCCGCAGCCGCCGCGGGTGCTGCTCTCGTAGTTGGAGCATATCTGCTCTAATGTCTAGAGCGTGGCCGACAACCCGTTCCGCTACACCGATCCTGTGAGGCCGGACGAGCTGGTCGACCGCGACGACGAGAGCAGCCGCCTCGTCCGGCTCGCCGTCGAGGGCAACAACTCGCGCCTGGTCGGCCCTCGCCGTTACGGCAAGACGTCCCTGCTGCGGCGGGTGGGCGCCGAGATGCCGAGGGGCTGGCTGGCCGTGTCGGTGGACTTCTTCGGCGTCCTCACCCTCGACGACATCGCGGAGCGGATCGAGCGGGCCTACGCCGAGCAGCTCTCGGGCCGGCTCTCGTCGTGGTTCACCTCGCTGCGGCGGACGCTGCACCCAACCCTGCGGGCAGGCGGGGGGCCGGTCCCTGCCGGCGTCGAGGTCGACCTGGGCCCCCCGGCCAGCGTTCCCCTCGTCGAGCGCCTGGCGGTCCCCCGCCGACTGCACGAGCGCCACGGCCGGCGCGTGCTGGTCGTCTTCGACGAGTTCCAGGACGTGCTGGCAGCCGAGCCCCGGATCGACGCCACCATCCGCAGCGAGATCCAGCACCACGGCGAAGCGGCCAGCTACGTCTTCGCCGGGTCGCAGGTGGGGATGATGCAGGAGCTGTTCGGTGACCGGCGCCGGGCCTTCTACGGCCAGGCCGCGCCCGTCGACCTGGGCCCGCTCGACGATGCCGAGCTGGGTGAGCACGTGGCCGACCGCTTCGCCCGGACCGGCAGGGACGTCGGGGCGGCCCTCGGGCCGTTGCTCGACCTCGTGAGGGGCCACCCGCAGCGGGCGATGCTGGCAGCTCACGCCCTGTGGGACCTCACGGCTGAGGGAGGAACAGCGACCGTGGAGACATGGGAGGGTGCCCGCTCCCGGGCCATGGCTGATGTGAGGGACGAGCTCCGCGCCGTCTGGACCGGGCTCCCCACGGGCCAGCGCCGCGTCCTGGCCGCTCTGGCGGCCGGCACACGGAGCCTCTACGGGGCGGACCGGCGCCAGGGGGGCTCCCGGGGAGGCGCCGTCCGCAGCGCGGTGAACGCCCTCGTAGCGAAAGGCGAGGTGGCCGGAGCCGGCGGGTACCGGATAGTCGACCCCCTCCTCGCCGCCTGGGTCCGCGACGGCACCCCGGGAGCCTGACGAGCGCTCAGGCGCGAGGCGGCGCCTCGTCCATGGCCGGCGCCCTGCGCATGGCCAGCGCCTGCTCGCGGGTCACGGGCTGGCCGGCACGGGAGCCGAGTCGAGCGTGGCCAGTATGGCCTCGGCCAGGGCCCGGGCCGAGGCGGGGCCCAGCTCGACGGCCACCCTGGATGCTGGGCCACGGGCAGGGTTGAGGAAGTCGATGTTCAAGGTGTGCTCGGCGGGGGCGTGGACGGGGTGGTCGAAGTAGACGGTGGCGTCTGTGACGGGGAACCAGCCGGCCGGCCCCTTGCCGCTCCCGCTCACCTCGACCACCTCGGTCCGGTAGGTGCACATGGCGCCTGCCCTCACGAGGCCAGGTATCGGCCGAAGAAGTCCCAGATCCGCTCCCAACCGTCGTTGGCGGCCTGGGGTCGGTACATGGCCTTGTCGGTGGCGAAGAAGCCGTGGCCCGCGCCGTCGAGGGTGTGGAGCTCGAAGACCTTGCCGTGCTCGACCAGCGCCTTTTCCAGCTCGGCCGTCTGCTCGGGCGAAGGGTGCTGGTCCTCTGCGCCGAACAGCCCGAGCAGGGGGCACGAGAGGTCCTTCGCCATGTGGACGATGGGGCCCACCTTTAGCGGGATGCCCTCTGGCGGGGTGCCGACGACGAAGGCTCCGTAGCAGTCGACGGCGGCGTCGAGCGGCAGGCTGCAGGCGGCGAGGAACGACTGGCGCCCGCCGGAGCAGTAGCCGATGACCCCCACCCTCTGGTTGGAGGAGTCGAGGGACCTGACGAAGCGGGCTGCGCCGTCCACGTCGCCCACCAGCCGCTCGTCGGGGACGCCCCCCTTGGCCCTGACGGCCGCGGCGGCGTCGTCGGGGCTGGCGCCCGGCGCGTCTCGGCTGTAGAGGTTCGGGCAGAGGGCCAGGTAGCCGTGGAAGGCGAACGTCCGGGTGATCTCCTTGGTGGCCTCGTCGTAGCCCGGCATGTGGTGGATCACCACCACGCCGCCGTGGGTGCCGTCTCCGAGCGGCTGGGCCAGGTATGCCTCGATCTCGTCTCTGCCGTGCCCGGTGATCCGGACGGTCTCGGCCCTCATGGCGTCGGTCATGCGCGTCTTCCTCTCGATTCAATGCTCGTCGGCGGGCCTCCGGCCGCCGTCGCGGTGGCGCTGGCCCGGGCCCCATCTTGCACCCGCCGGCCGCCCCCGCGTCGAGGCCGGGCCCGATGCTGCTGGCCGGCGCTACGGTGAGGGCGGTGGCGGGCAGCGACGGGGGCCGCCCGGGCGCCCCGATGGACCGGCGGCAGTTCCTGCGGGCGGCCGGGCGCGGGGTGGCGACCGCCGGGTCGCTGGCCCTGGCGGGCGGGCTGGCCGGCTG
>JBOGGR010000012.1:0-14255 GCA_050744025.1 Acidimicrobiales bacterium | reverse complement strand
GCCCCGGCCTCCTCGGTCTCGGGAGGCTCGGGGAGCGGGCGCCCGGCGGCCACGGCCAGGAAGGCGTCGAGCAGGAGCAGGTAGCCGGCGCCCCCGGCGTCCACCACGCCGGCCTGGGCGAGGGCGGGGAGCTGCTCGGGGGTGCGGGCCAGGGCTTCGGCGCCAGCCACCCGGGCGCGGTCCAGGACCTCCTCCATGGACCCGCCGGCGCCGGCCGCCTCGCCGGCCGCCGCCCCGCTCGACCGGGAGACCGTCAGGATCGTGCCCTCCACCGGCCTGGTAACGGCCTGGCGGGCGGACTCGGCCCCTCTCGCGAGGCCGGTCGCCAGGTCCTTCGGCCCGGCGGCCTCCAGGGAGACGAACGTCTCGGCCAGGCCCCGCAGGATCTGGGACACGATGAGCCCGGAGTTGCCCCTAGCCCCCATGAGGGCGCCGTGCATGATGGCCTTGCACGTGGCCCCCATGCCCGGCTCCTCCCCGGCGCCGAGCTCGTCGAGGGCGGAGACGACAGAGGAGACCGTGAGGGCCATGTTCGTCCCCGTGTCGCCGTCGGGGACCGGATAGACGTTGAGGCGGTTGATGGCCTCCCGGTGGGAGGCGAGGGCGTCCGAGTAGCGCCGCATGGCGTCCCGGAGGTCGCCCGCGACCACCTGCCCGGGCTTGTTCATGAGCGAGGATGCTAACCTCGGGCCGGTCCCCGCCTGGTGAGAGTGAGAGGTCCGCGTCGTGGCAGCAGTGTGTGAGGTGTGCGGCAAGCATCCCTCCTTCGGCATGAGCGTCAGCCACTCCCACCGCCGCACCAAGCGCCGCTGGGACCCCAACATCCAGCGGGTCCGGGCCGTCGTCGACGGGTCTCCCCGCCGGCTGGCCGTCTGCACGTCATGCATCCGGGCGAACAAGGTCGTGAAGCCGAGGCGCTAGTCCCCTCGGCGGAACCCCGGCGCCTCGTCGCGTGTCTGTCCGGCAGAGTCATCCGATCGAGAGCGAGGACCGCGTGACCAGGACGACGATCCGTGACCGTACCCGGCGGGCGAGCGTCCTCGCCTGCACCACCCTCGCCCTGGCCGGCGCCCTCGTCCTCGCCGGCGGGGCGAGCCCCGCCTTCGCCCTCGGAGGAGGGGTGACCGGCTTCGGCGACGCCCACCTCTTCGGGGCGGCCGCGCCCGGCCAGCTCAGGGCCCCGGTGGTGGGAACGGCACGGACCGCGGATGGGGGCGGCTACTGGGAGGTGGCGGCGAACGGCGCCGTCTTCGCCTTCGGCGACGCCCACACGTACTCGGTCGCCGGAGCCGGGACGAGCCCCGCTCAGCCGGTGGTGGGCATGGCGGCCACCCCCGACGGGCACGGCTACTGGCTGGTGTCGGCGAACGGCGGCATCGCCGCCTACGGCGACGCCGGGCTGTACGGGTCCATGGGGGGCAAGCGCCTCTCCCAGCCCGTCGTCGGCATGGCCTCGACGTCCGACGGCCACGGCTACTGGCTCGTGGCGAGGGACGGCGGCGTGTTCAGCTTCGGCGACGCCCACTTCCACGGGTCGATGGGGGGCAAGCCGCTCAACCAGCCCGTCGTCGGCGTGGCCTCGACACCCAGCGGTGGGGGCTACTGGATCGTCGCAAGCGACGGCGGCGTGTTCACCTTCGGCGACGCCCGCTTCCACGGGTCGATGGGGGGCAAGCCGCTCAACCAGCCCGTCGTCGGCATGGCCTCGGCACCCAACGGCGGGGGCTACTGGCTCGTGGCAAGGGACGGCGGCGTGTTCACCTTCGGCGACGCCCACTTCTACGGCTCGGAGGGCGACAAGCCAATCGGCTCACCGGTGGTGGGCATGGCCTCGACCCCCGACGGCCATGGCTACTGGCTGGTCGAGGCCACGGCCCCCCTGGGCGGGACGTGCCAGCCGAGCCAGCTGAGCATCGCCTACGTCCCCTCGGCGTCCTCGGGGGGAGCGGCCGGGTCGGTCGGGCTCACCTACCGCCTCGTCAACTCCTCGGCGGCCGCCTGCACGCTCCAGGGCTACCCCGGGTTGCAGCTGCAGGGCGCCCGGGGCCAGGCGCTGCCCACCGAGGTCACGAGGCGCCCGTTCCCCTCTCCGGCGGCCCAGCCCGGAGCCGTCGTCCTGCCGCCCGGCGGCCAGGCCTGGTTCGCCATCGAGTACGCCACCCAGACCGGCTACGGGAGCCTCCAGTGCCCGCGGTCGGCCGCGCTGGCCGTCACCCCGCCCAACGACTTCCAGCACCTGGTCGTCAGCGGACCGGGAGGCCAGCTCCAGCCGTACGGCGGCACCATCCAGGCTCTCCACTGCGGCGAGATCACGACCTCCCCGGTGCTGGCCCACGCCCCGTTCTGAGTAGCACGGCGTGCTACAGTGCCCGAATGGCCAGGGAGATCACTCAACGGGGGCTCCGCAACTAGAGCGGCGAGATCATGCGACGACTCGATGAGGGCGAGTCGTTCGTCGTGACCCGCAACGGCGTCCCCGTCGGCGAGCTGTCCCCGCTCCGTCGACATCGCTTCGTGCGCGCCGACACGGCCGTCGACATCTTCCGGCATGCGCCACAGGTCGATCTGGCCAGGCTCCGCGACGACCTCGACCGGGTCGCCTTCCAGGAAGTGAGCCCAGGTGCCTGAGCGGGCCGAGCGCCCACCACGCGGGATCGTCGACACATCGGTGGTCGTCGACCTGGAGCAACTCGACGCGGCCGTGCTGCCCGTCGAGATCGCGGTCAGCTCGATCACCTTGGCCGAGCTGGCTGCTGGGCCCCATGCCACTGACGACACCGGACGACCTCCGCGGCCTTGCCGATCTCGTGGAAGTCGTCGCGGTTTAGCTCTCAGGCCGTGAAGATCTCGACCACGGGCAGGGCGAGCCCGCCGAGCGACGGCGAGGTGACGGTGGCCGCACGGTCGAGCTCCAGGGCCAGGTCGAACGTCGGAAGGGCCGGGGCCGAGCGCCGGTAGAGGAGGACCGTCTCGGCGGCGGTGTCGACCAGCCAGAGCTCGGGCAGGCCGGCCCGCTCGTAGGCGGCCCGCTTGGCGCCGACGTCGTAGCGCCACGTCCCGGGGGATCGGACCTCGACGGCCAGGTCCGGCGCCCCGTCGAGCCAGACGGCCTCACGCGCCGGCCGCCTGTCCTCCCCCACCCACCACACGTCCGGCTTGAACACGTTGCTGGAGTCGGTCACCCAGTTGCAGCCGAGGCCCGCCTCGCCCCGTCCCGCCTCGGCTCGGGACCAGATCCGGAGCTCGGTGAAGATGGTGCCCACCGTTCGCTGGTGGAGCCACGCCGGGTCGTTCACGATGACCTCTCCCTCGACCAGCTGGCTGTCACGGGGCCAGTCACGGTCCAGGTACTCCTTGGCGCTGATCCTCGCGACCAGGGACATGCCCACAGCCTACGGCCGGTCCGCCGCGGCGACCTGACCTCGTGCCCAGTCGTGCTCCCAGCCGGCCGGCGGGAGAGGGCCGCCCCGCAGGCGGCGGGCGGACGGGTCGGCGACGCAGGTCCCTATGCGGACGGGCGGGCGAAGGCCGGCCGCGGCGAAGGCTGCCGCCACTTCTGCCGGGCGGGCGGCGCTGAACACCAGCTCGTAGTCCTCACCGCCTCCGAGGGCCTCCTCCTCCGTGGCGCCATCGGCCACCGGCACGTGGTCCAGCTCCACACCCACCGCCGAGGCGTCGGCCAGGTGCCCGAGGTCGGCGCCCAGGCCGTCGGACACGTCGATCATCGCCGTCGCACCGGCCGCAGCGGCGGCCACCCCCTCCTCGACCCTTGCCTCTGGGCGGCGGTGCCGTGCGGCCAGGGCCACGGCCGCCGGATCGGACCGGCCGGCCCGCAGGGCGGCCAGCCCGGCTGCCGAGCCGCCGAGCGGCCCGGTGACGAAGAGGGCGTCCCCTGGCCGCGCCCCCGAGCGCAGGACCGGGCCGGGGCCCCCCGCCGGCGCCGACCCGGTCACCGCCACCGACACCACGAGCACCGGCGCGTTGGCCAGGTCGCCGCCCACCACGGGGCAGCGCCACCGGCGAGCCGCCGCCCCGATCCCCTCGTACAGCCGGCCGAGGTCGGTCGAAGGCGGCCCGGCCACCGTCACGAGGACGTGTCCCGGGCGCCCTCCCATGGCCGCGACGTCGCTCACGTTGACGGCCACCGCCTTCCAGCCCACGTCGTCCAGGCCCACCAGCGACAGGTCGGCGTGGACCCCCCCCACCACCAGGTCCGCCGCGAGGAGGAGCGGCCCCCGCGGCCCGGTCACCACGGCGGCGTCGTCCCCGATCCATGTCTCCCCGGCCGGCGGCCCGGGGAGCATCCGCCTTATCGCCTCTATGGCGGCGCGCTCACCGGTCCCCACGGCCGCCGAGCGTACGGCAGGTGGGCCACAGGCGGGAGTGGGCACGGAGCTCGCGGCCACCCGACCCGATTTCTCCCCTCGACAGGCGGCGACCTAGGCTCGATCGGCACAGATGCAGGGCCGCCCGCACGAGGCCGGGCCTGGTGAGAAGAGGTGTGCCTGACGATGGCTGCGACGTCGCAGAACCGCAAGCTCGTGTCGTGGGTGGAGGAGGCCGCCGCCCTCACCACCCCGGACCGGGTCGAGTGGTGCGACGGCTCGGCCGAGGAGTACGACCGGCTCGCTCAGCTCCTGGTCGACCAGGGGGCGTTCGTGCGCCTGTCGGACGCCAAGCGCCCCAACAGCTACTGGGCCCACTCCGACCCGGCCGACACGGCCCGCGTGGAGGGGCGGACCTTCATCTGCTCGAAGCGGGAGGAGGACGCCGGCCCCACCAACAACTGGCGGGACCCCGACGAGATGCGCCAGACGCTCACCGGGCTGTTCCGGGGCTCGATGCGGGGGAGGACCATGTACGTGGTGCCGTTCTCCATGGGCCCGCTCGGCTCGCCCATCGCCCACATCGGCGTGCAGCTGACCGACTCCGCCTATGTCGCGGTCAACATGCGCATCATGACCCGCATGGGCCAGGGGGCCCTGGGCGTGCTCGGCTCGGACGGCGAGTACGTCCCGTGCCTGCACTCGGTGGGCGCCCCCCTCGAGCCGGGCCAGGCGGACGTGGCCTGGCCGTGCGACCCCGACAACAAGCACATCGTCCACTTCCCCGAGAGCCGCGAGATCTGGTCGTACGGGTCGGGGTACGGCGGCAACGCCCTCCTCGGCAAGAAGTGCCTCGCCCTGCGCATCGCCTCGGCGATGGCCCGCGACGACGGCTGGCTCGCCGAGCACATGCTGATCCTCAAGCTGACCTCGCCCGGGGGTGAGACCCGGTACGTCACCGGGGCGTTCCCGTCGGCCTGCGGCAAGACCAACCTGGCCATGCTCGTCCCGACGCTCCCCGGCTGGAAGGTCGAGACCGTGGGGGACGACATCTGCTGGATGAAGCTCGGCCCCGACGGGCGGCTGTACGCCATCAACCCCGAGGCCGGGTTCTTCGGGGTCGCCCCGGGCACCAGCACGAAGACCAACCCGAACGCCATGCTCACCCTGGACGGCAACTGCATCTTCACCAACACCGCCGTGACCGACGACGGCGACGTGTGGTGGGAGGGCATGACCGACGAGGTGCCGCGCCACCTCACCGACTGGCGCAACGAGGAGTGGGTCCCTGGCGCCGGCCACCCCGCCTCCCATCCCAACGCCCGCTTCACCGCGCCGGCCCGCCAGGACCCCGCCATCGCCCCCGAGTGGGAGGACCCCCAGGGGGTCCCCATCTCGGCCATACTCTTCGGCGGCCGCCGGGCATCGGTGGTGCCGCTCGTCTTCCAGTCGACCAGCTGGCGCCACGGCGTGTTCCTGGGGTCGATCATGGCCTCGGAGACCACGGCGGCGGCCACCGGCGCCGTCGGCAACCTGCGGCGCGACCCCTTCGCCATGCTGCCGTTCTGCGGGTACAACATGGGCGACTACTTCGGGCACTGGCTGGACGTCGGCCGGGCCACCGGCGCTGGCAACCTGCCCAAGATCTTCTACGTCAACTGGTTCCGCAAGGACGCCGGCGGCCGTTGGCTGTGGCCCGGGTTCGGCGAGAACAGCCGGGTCCTCCAGTGGGTGTTCGACCGCTGCGGCGACGAAGGGGGGGCCGTGGAGACCCCGATCGGCTACGTGCCGGCCCCCGGCGCCATCGACACCGGCGGCCTCGACGTGTCCGAGGAGGACATGGAGAAGCTCCTGGCCGTGGACCCGGTCGAGTGGCGGGCCGAGGTGCCGCTCGTCCGGGAGCACTTCGCCCGCTTTGGCGACCACCTGCCCCAGGAGCTGGCCGAGGAGCTCGACACCTTGGAGCGCCGCCTGGCCGAGGGGTAGCCGGTGCTCGGCGCCGACCCCCGCACCGTCGCCCCTTACGGCTCCTGGCACTCGCCCATCAGCGCCGAGCTGGTGGCGTCCGGGGCCCTCCGCCTGGACGCGCCCCAGGCCGACGGGGACGACCGGTACTGGCTGGAGGGCCGGCCCGGCGAGGAAGGCCGGGTGGTGCTCGTCCGCCGGTCGGCTGACGGCGCGGTGGCCGATGTCACCCCCCCACCCCTCTCGGTCCGGACCCGGGTGCACGAGTACGGCGGCGGGGCCTACCTGGCCCACGGCGGCACCGTGTGGTTCTCGAACTTCTCGGACCAGCGCCTGTGGCGCCTCTTGCCGGGGGCCGGGCCGGCGCCGCTCCCGCTCACGGCGGCGGCCGAGGAGCGGGACCCGCCGTTGCGGTCGGTCCGCTACGCCGACGCCCGCCTCACGCCCGGCGGGGAGTGGCTCGTCTGCGTGCGGGAGACCCACCACGGATCTGCCGCCACCGACGTCGTCAACGAGCTGGTGGCGGTCCGGGCCGACTCCCTGGACGGCCGGGCCCCGGAGGTCGTCCTCGCGAGCGGGCGGGACTTCTACTCCTTCCCCCGCATCAGCCCCGACGGCGCCCGCCTGGCCTGGACGTGCTGGGACCACCCCCGCATGCCCTGGGACGGCACCGAGCTGTGGGTGGCCGAGCTGGTGAGTGGCGGGGCGAGCGGGGCAGGGGCCGGGGGCGGGGCGGGGGCTCCGGGCCTGCGGGACCCCCGGCTCGTGGCCGGCGGCCCCGAGGAGTCGGTCTTCCAGCCCGAGTGGGCCCCGGACAGGTTGCTCTACTACGTGACCGACGCCGGGCGGCCGGGCGCCCGGCGCTGGCGGCTCGCCCGCCAGGACCTGGACCGCGGGTCCCGGGAGGAGGGGGTCGACGGCACCTCGCCCTTCGCCTCGGTCGGGCGCCCGCAGTGGGTGTTCGGGCTCTCCACCTACGCCCTCCTCCCCGACGGCCGCCCGGTCGTCTGCTGGTCGGAGGAGGGAATGGACCACCTGGGCGTTGTGAGCGGGGCGGGCGGGGCGGGCGGGGCGGGCGGGGAGCTCGACGTCCCGTACACGGCCGTCTCCCACGTCGTGGCCACCGGCCGGGGCGTGCTCTTCCTCGGCGCCGGCCCCCGCACCGCCCGCGAGGTCGTCGAGCTGGCTGTCGGGCCTGGATCCGGGGGGGCCGGGGGCGGGGCGTGGCCCCGGACCGTCGGGGAGCCGGTGGTGCTGGCCCGCAGCCGCCCCGTCCAGCTCGAGCCGGCGGACCTGTCGGAGCCCGAGCCCGTCGAGTTCCCCACCTCGGACGGCCGGACGGCGCACGCCCTCTACTACCCACCGACCAGCTCCCGCTTGCGGGGGCCGGAGCACGAGCGGCCCCCGCTGATCGTGATGAGCCACGGCGGCCCCACCAGCGCCACGTCGTCGGCCCTCGACCTCACGGTCCAGTACTGGACCAGCCGGGGCATCGCCGTGGTCGACGTCGACTACGGGGGCAGCACCGGCTACGGCCGGGCCTACCGGGAGCGGCTCCAGGGCATGTGGGGGATCGTGGACGTGGACGACTGCGTCAACGCCGCCCTCCACCTGGTCGAGCGCGGGGACGTGGACAGGGAGCGCCTGGCCATCCGGGGCGGGAGCGCCGGCGGCTACACGACGCTGTGCGCGCTCACGTTCCGCGACCTCTTCACCGCCGGGGCCAGCTACTACGGCGTGGCCGACGCCGCCGCCCTGGCAGCCGACACCCACAAGTTCGAGTCCCACTACACGGACGGGCTCATCGGCCCCTGGCCGGAGGCGGCCGACCTGTACCGGGAGCGGTCCCCGCTCTTCCACACCGACCTGCTGTCCTGCCCGCTCATCGTGTTCCAGGGCCTGGACGACCCGGTGGTGCCCCCCAACCAGGCGGAGGCCCTCGTGGCGGCGCTGGCCGAGAGGGGGATCCCCCATGCCTACCTGGCCTTCGACGGCGAGCAGCACGGGTTCCGTCGGGCCGAGACCGTGCGCCGCTGCCTGGAGGCGGAGCTGTCCTTCTACGCCGCCGTCCTCCACTTCGACCTGGCCGACCCTATCGAGCCGGTGGTGATCGAGGGCCTCCCGCCGGCCTGAGCCCCAGGGTCTCAGCGGTTCAGGGGCTCAGTACCCGGCCAGGGCCTCCAGGGCGCCGGCGATGTCGGCCACCTGGGGGAGGATGGCCGCCTCGAGGGTCGGCTCGTAGGCCACGTGGGTGTCCTTGGCCCCCACCCGCCGGACGGGCGCGTCCAGGTCGGCGAAGCAGTGCTCGCCTATCCAGGCCGCCACCTCGGCCCCGAAGCCGCACGTGAGCACGTCCTCGTGGACCACCAGCGCCCGGCCCGTCCGACCGACGGACTCCGCCACCAGCTCCTTGTCCCAGGGGACGAGCGTGCGCAGGTCGATGATCTCGACCGACCGCCCGGCCCCCAGCTGGGCGGCAGCGAGCCGGGTCCGCTGGACGGTGGCCCCGTAGGTCACGACCGTCATGTCGCTCCCCCTCGTCACGTACCGGCCCCGCCCGAAGGGCACCACGTGCTCCGGCCCCGGGAAGACCCCCCTCGTATAGGGCTGGCGGAGCAGGTGCTTGTGCTCCAGGAAGAGCACGGGGTCCTCGCAGGCGAAGGCGGCCCGCAGCAGCCCGGCCGCGTCGGCGGCCCGGGACGGGAAGGCCACCAGGAGTCCGGGCACGTGGGCGAAGATCGACTCGCCGCACTGGGAGTGCCAGATGGCCCCGCCCGTGAGGTAGCCCCCGATCGGCACCCTCACCACGAGCGGGCACGTGAACGCCCCGTTGGAGCGCCAGCGGATCGTGGCCGCCTCGCTCTTCAGCTGGCTCATGGCAGGCCAGATGTAGTCGAAGAACTGGATCTCGGCGCAGGGCCTCAGGCCCCGGATGGCCTGGCCCACAGCCCGGCCGACGATGTTGGCCTCGGCGAGGGGCGTGTTGTAGCACCGGGCCAGGCCGAACTCCCGCTGCAGGCCGAGGGTGGTCCCGAAGACCCCTCCCTTGCCGTCCACCTCGGCCAGCACCGCCTCCCTGGCGTCGGCCACGTCCTCCCCGAAGACTCGGACCCGCTCGTCGGCCGCCATCACCTCGTGCAGGGCCCGCCGGATCGCCTCCCCCATGGCGACCGTGTCGGCCCCCGAGCCGGCGCTCTCCGGCTCCTCCGGGCCTCGGTCACCGGGATCGGGCAGCAGGTAGACGTGGTCGGTGACGCTGGCCGGGTCGGGCCTCGGCGCGGCCAGCGCCTCGGCGGCGGCCCGGGACACTGCGGCCCTGGCCTCGGCGCGGATGGCGCCCGCCTCCTCGACGTCCAGCACGCCCCGCTGGATCAGCGCCTGCTCCAGCACCAGGACCGGGTCGTGGAGGCCCTCGTCGGCGAGGTCGTCCGCCGTGCGGTACTTGCTCTGGGTGTCTGCGGAGGAGTGGGAGTAGGGGCGGGTGACGATGGCGTGGATGAGCCCGGGGCCCTCCCCAGCTCTCACCCGGGCGATGGCCGTGGCCCCGACGCTCCGCGCTGCGAAGTAGTCGCGGCCGTCCACCTGGTGGACGGCGAGGCCCCGGAAGCCCCTCGCCAGCTCGGAGACCGGGGCCGGCGCCTGGTCGGAGGACGGGACGGAGATGGCGTAGCCGTTGTCGGCCACCACGTAGAGCACGGGGAGATGGAGCGTGCAGGAAGTGTTGAGGCTCTCCCAGAACTCCCCCTCGGAGGTGGCGCCGTCCCCGAGGGACACGTAGGTGACCTCGTCCCCGTGGGCGGAGCAGCCGGGGAGGTGGGGACGGCGGGAGATGTAGCGAGCCGCCTCGGCGCAGCCGACGGCCGGCAGGCACTGGGTCCCGGTCGGGCTGGACGACGTGACGACGTGGCGGCCGGGGTCTCCCCAGTGGCACGGCATCTGGCGGCCGCCCGAAGCCGGGTCGTCGGCCGAGCCCACGGCCTGGAGGAGCATGTCGGTCGGGGTGACGCCGAGCGCCAGCATGAGGGCCCGGTCCCGGTAGTACGAGAAGAACCAGTCGTAGCCGCTCCGCAGGCTCCGGGCCAGGCCCAGGAGCAACGCCTCGTGGCCGGCCCCCGATATCTGGAAGAAGACGCGGCTCTGCTTCTGGAGGATGATCTCCCTGTCGTCGAGGGCCCGGGAGGTGCAGGCCAGCCGGAAGTCCTCTAGCAGCTCGTCTCGGGGGTACTCCAAGCCGCCGTCCCCGGGCGTCCCCCCGCTGGCCGCCGTCGCCGGCGGTGGCTCCATCACGCGTGCCATCAGCGCGTGGCTCCTTTGCCGTTGCGCATCCTGCCTCCTGTCCAGGTGGCCAGACCTGCTGCCTGCCACCCCGAAGGGCCGAACCTACCGCCCAGCCTAGGGTGGCCGCCATGCTCGTCGTGTCCAGCTCCAACGGTGATGTGGGGATCGACGCCGCGTGGGGCGTCCTTGCCAGCGGAGGCACAGCCCTGGACGCCGTGGAGGCCGGCACCCGCCTGGTGGAGGACAACCCGGAGGACCACACGGTCGGCTACGGGGGGCTCCCGAACCTGACCGGCGGGGTGGAGCTGGACGCCTCCATCATGGACGGGTCGACCCGCAGGGCAGGGGCCGTGGGGGCCCTGGCCGGCTACCGGCACGCTGTCACCGTCGCCCGGGCTGTGATGGACCACCTGCCCCACGTCCTCGTCGCCGGCGCCGGCGCCGCCCAGCTGGCGGCCGAGATCGGCCTCCCGGCCGAGGACCTCCTCACGCCGGAGGCCGAGCGGGTGTGGCGGGAGGGGGTGGAGGGGCGCCTGCCGCCGGAGAGCTCGGCCAAGCGGCTGCTCGACCGGGTCCACAGCCTGATCTCCGACCCGGAGCGCGCCGCCGGGACCGTCGACTTCCTCGCCCTGGACGACCACGGCCACCTGGCCTCGGCCGTCAGCACCAGCGGCTGGGCCTGGAAGTACCCGGGCCGCCTCGGCGACTCCCCCGTCATCGGGGCCGGCAACTACTGCGACGACCGCTACGGCGCCGCCGCCTGCACCGGTTGGGGGGAGCTGGCCATCCGGGCCGGCACGGCCCGCTCAGTGGTGGCGGCGCTTGCCGCCGGGGCCCAGCTCGACGAGGCCTGCGCACTCGCCATGGCCGACGTCGTGAGCCTGCCGACCAACGGCCCGGAGCCGCTTATGCACCTGGTCGCCATCGACCGCCACGGCCACCACGTGGCCATGTCCACCAAGGCCGGGACCGAGTACGTCTACCGGGCCGACGGGATGCCAGCCGCGGCCCGCGGCCCGAGGGTGGTCGTGGCCGGGCGCGGCTGACCCGCCCGGGCGCGGCTGGCCGGCTCCCGGTCCATCGCCTGGACCGGGACTCCCCTTGCCGGCGGGCGCCCCCGGCGCTACACACGCGTATGGCCGAGGACGGGAAGGTGCTGTGGGAGCCACCGGCGGCAGTGCGGGAGCGGGCCAACCTGACTCAGCTCATGCGCTGGCTGGGCGAGCGGCGGGGGAAGCGCTTCGACGGGTACCACGACCTGTGGCGGTGGTCGGTGGAGGACCTGGAGGGGTTCTGGTCCTCGGTGTGGGAGTGGGCAGGGGTCCGGGCCCATCGCGGCTACGACCGGGTCCTGTCGTCCCGGGACATGCCCGGGGCACGGTGGTTCGAGGGGGCAGAGCTCGCCTACGTCGACCACGCCCTCCGGCACCCGGCCGGCGGCACCGCCCTTGTCGCCTGGTCCGAGACGCGGGGGCCGGTCGAGCTCACCTACGGGGAGCTGGCCGGACAGGTGGGGGCAGCGGCAGCCGGGCTGCGCCGTCTCGGGGTGGGGCCAGGGGACCGGGTCGCCGCGTACCTGCCGAACATCCCCGAGACCGTCGTTGCCTTCCTGGCCACGGCCAGCATCGGCGCCGTCTGGTCGAGCTGCGCCCCCGAGTTCGGGCGAGAGAGCGTGCTGGACCGCTTCCGCCAGATCCGGCCCAAGGTCCTCCTGGCCGTGGACGGCTACCGCTACGGCGGCGCGGACAGGGACCGCATGGCCGTGGTGGCCGAGATCGCGGCCGGCCTCCCCGACCTGGCGGCCACCGTCGTGGTCCCCTACCTGGCCGGGACGGACGGGAGCGGCCGGCCGGTGGGGGCCGGCCGGGGCGACCTCGGCGGGGGGGGCGAGGGGGGCGGCGGGCGGTGGATCGGCTGGGCCGACCTCGTCGCCGAGGACGCCCCCGTCGATGCCCGGCCCGTCCCCTTCGAGCACCCGCTGTGGGTCCTCTACTCCTCGGGGACCACCGGCCTGCCCAAGCCCATCGTGCACGGCCAGGGCGGCATGCTGGTCGAGCACCTCAAGTACCTGTCCCTCCACGCCGACCTCGGCCCCGGCGACCGGTTCTTCTGGTTCACGACCACCGGATGGATGATGTGGAACTTCCTCGTGGGCGGCCTCCTCGTCGGCGCCACTCTCGTGCTGTACGACGGGAGCCCGGTCCACCCCGACGACGGGGCGCTGTGGCAGCTCGCCGAGCGGGCGGGGGTCACCTACTTCGGGACCAGCGCACCCTTCATCCTCGCCCAGCGCCAGGCCCGGGCCCGCCCCGGTGAGCGCTTCGACCTCTCCCGGGTGCGTGCGGTGGGCTCGACGGGGGCGCCGCTTCCGGCCGAGGGCTTCGACTGGGTCTACCGCCACGTCGGGGCCGACCTCGTCCTCGGGTCGGTCAGCGGCGGCACGGACATGTGCACGGCCTTCGTGGCGTCCTGCCCGCTCCTCCCGGTGCACGCCGGCGAGAGCCAGTGCAGGGCCCTCGGCGCAGCCGTCGAGGTCTACGACGAGGCCGGCCACCCGGTCGTCGACCAGATCGGGGAGCTGGTGGTCACAGCCCCCATGCCGTGCATGCCGGTCGGCTTCTGGGGGGACGACGACGGGAGCCGCTATCGGGACAGCTACTTCTCGACGTTCCCCGGCGTCTGGCGTCACGGTGACTGGGCCCGCCTCACGGCCCGGGAGACGATGGTCATAACCGGGCGGTCCGACTCCACCCTCAACCGGGGCGGGGTGCGGATGGGCACCGCTGAGTTGTACCGTGTGGTGGAACAGGTGGACGGGGTCGTGGACAGCCTGGTCATAGACACCTCCGGGGCAGGCCCGGAGACGGGCGGGGCGGGCCCGGAGACGGGCGGGGCGGGCGGGCTCGTGGGCAGCGGGGAGCTGTTCCTCTTCCTCGTGCTCGCCGAGGGACGTCAGCTCGACGACGGGCTCCGCCAGACGGTGGCGAGCGCCATCTCGACCTCCCTCTCCCCGCGCCACGTGCCCGATGCGGTCCACCAGGTCCCCGACGTGCCCCGCACCCTCTCGGGCAAGAAGCTGGAGGTCCCGGTCAAGCGCATCCTGGCCGGCACTCCGCTCGCCGAGGTGGTGAACCTCGGCACCCTCGCCAACCCCTCCTCGTTGGAAGCCCTGGTGGCGGTGGCCCGCCCGCCCGCTCCGTAGCCCGCCCGCCCGCTCCGTGGCCCGCCCGCCCGCTCCGTAGCTCGCCCGTCCTTTGCTCCCCAGCTACCGTGAGCAGAGGCTGGCCACGCCTCCGGCCGGCCGCCGGCATCCGAGGAGGAGGACCCGATGAGCGAGCTGACCCCGCTGGCCCAGGAGCGCCGGCTGGTGACCGAGATCCCCGGCCCCCGGTCCCGGGACCTGGAGGCCCGGAGGCGGGCGGCCCTGCCGGCCGGGATGGGCACCACCACGCCGGTCTTCGCGGCCCGGGCCTCCGGAGCCGTCATCGAGGACGTGGACGGCAACCGGCTGATCGACTTCGGGGCAGGGATCGCCGTCGCCAACGTCGGCCATGCGGACCCCGTCGTGAGCGCTGCCATCGCCGAGCAGGCGGCCCGGTTCGTCCACACCTGCGCCATGGTCACGCCGTACGAGGGCTACGTCGCCGTGTGCGAGGAGCTCAACCGCCTGACGCCCGGGGACCACGC
>JBOGGR010000011.1:0-5989 GCA_050744025.1 Acidimicrobiales bacterium | reverse complement strand
GGCCCCAACCGCCCCGTCGCCACCCCCCAGCGGGAAGCGGGCCAGGGCAGCGGCGCACTCCGGCTCGCCGGCCTCCACCCCGCAGAACGCCAGGCACCGCGCGAGGCAGGCGGCCCCGTCCGCCTCCAGGTCCTCGTAGCGGACCTCCAGGTAGCGGTCGGGGCCGAGCCCGGCTCCCCGGGCGGCCAGCACCCGCTCGCGCCACCATCGGGCGGCGGCGCCCACCTGCCGGGGGGCCCAGGAGCTGCCCCAGGAGGTCCCGGCGGCGACGAGGGAGGCGGCCACGTCCCGGCCGTCCCTGATGAGGTGGACGACCCGGCACTCCGGGAGCATCCCGCCTGGCCCGGCCACGCGTGCCAGCACGGGCCCGTAGTCGGGGTTCTTGTCGAGGACCACCGAGGCGGTCGGCTTGAGGCTGGCCACCTTGTCGTAGACGCGGGTGGTGACCGAGCCGAGGATCTCGACCAGCTCGGCCTCGGTCAGGACCGCCGGGAGGCCCTTGTGCCGGTTGGCGGCCCACTCGGCCGGGTCGGCCGGGAGGTGCTGGTCCCACTGGGCCAGCCAGCGCCCGACGTACTTGTCCAGGAGGTCGGTCTCCTGGGTGGTGGCGACGGCGTCGTGGGAGCCGAGGAGCCGCTGCAGCCAGGTGGTGCCGCTGCGAGGGGCCCCGATCACCAGCACGAGGTCGTACGGGTGGCGCGGGCCGGCCCCGCTCACCGCCGGCCCCCGCGGCGGCCGGCCCCGCTCACCGCCGCCTCCCCGCCCCCCCGGCCGCCCCGCCTCCTGCCCTCGCGCTCGCCGATGTAGCGCCCCGCCACGAGGGCGGCGCGGTGGGGGTGCATGCGCCGGAGCCACCGGGGCCGGTCCCCCGGAGGCACCGCCTGCCACCACGTGCGCAGCGCCTCCTCCACCCCGAACTGCTCCAGCTCGCCCTGGCCCGACAGGACGCTCGCCTCGCGGCGGACCCGCCCGTACAGCGCCCGCGTCCCGCTCGCGTAGCGGTGCCTCACGTCGACCCAGACGAGCGGGTCGAAGGCGATCTTCCACCCGGCCCGCAGCAGCCGCCACGACCACACCTTGTCCTCGCAGGCGACGAGGCTGGCATCGAACGGCTCGGCCTCCCACACCGACGCGCGCCACGACGAGGCGTGGTTGGAGAGGCCCCAGTAGGGGTGGTGCCTGACGTCGTCCAGCGTCTGGAAGTACACGCCGTCGATCGGCCTGCCGTCGGGGGCCTGCCGGCTCCCGCCCACGGCCGCGACCTCGTCGTAGCCGTAATGGCGAAGGGCCGCCTCCGCCCATCCGTCGTGAGGGGGCAGCGAGTGGGCCGAGAGGGCGAGGTGGTAAGGGCAGCGGGCGGCGGCCGCCCCGGCGTTGAGCGCCCCGCCGTAGCTGAACTGCCCCGGCGGGATGGACAGGACCTGGTCGGCCCACCGGCCGGCCAGCTCGGGGGTGCCGTCGGTCGAGCCGGAGTCCACCACGATGATCTCGAGCGGCACCGACTGGCGGCGGAGCGCGGAGAGCGTGGCGCCGATCGCGGCCGCCTCGTCCCTGGCCCGGACGATCACGCTCCCGGCGGCAGCCATCGGTCCATCTTCCCAGAGGGACGGTGGGGACTGCTCAGCTGGCCGGGAAGGCTCCCTGGTAGAGGGCAGACGACACCACCTGGCGGAAGGCGGCCAGTGAGGCAGGCGACGAGTCCACCTTCCAGTCCGTCTCCTTCTGCCGGTCGAACCAGACGACGGCCCTCACGGCCGGCAGGTCGGCCGGCACGGCGTGCAGCAGGCCTTGGGTGATCCACGCCGCCTTGTCCTCCCCGGTCCCGGTGGAGGCGGTCTCGGCGATCATCACCGGCTTGGAGGTGATCGACCGGAGGACGTCGTACGAGGGCTCGAACACCTTGTCGAGGCTCATCCACGGCACGTGGTCGACGGCGGCGTAGTTGTAGCCGTCCAGGGCGACCCAGTCCACCCAGGCATCGCCAGGGTAGAAGGCGGCGAACGGGCACCGCCCGCCGCAGTAGACGTTGGGCGACCACACCCAGGACACGTTGGTGGCGCCCTCGGCGCGGAACAGGTCCACCACGTGGCGCCAGGCGGCGACGAAGGCGGCCGGGTTGTTGCCCTGCGCGCCGGGCCCGAAGGGGGAGCTGCGGACGTTCATCTCGTGGGCGAAGCGCACGAAGAAGGGCCGGCCCCACGAGGCGGCGGCCCGGGCAGCTGTGCGCAGGTAGCGGTCGTAGCGGCCGCCGGCGACGGCCGAGAGCGGCACCCCGCGGCCGCCGGCGACCGGGTCCCAGGTGACCAGGGGCACGGCGCCCAGTGCGGCCACCTCCTTCATCTGCACCGGGTAGAAGAGTGGCTCCGACCAGCTCTGCGACCATTCGACGATTGCCGGAGGGCGGCCGGCGGCGGCGATGTAGGCGTCCAGGGAGGCCGGCCGCCCGGGGTCGGCGACGGCCACGCCGAGGGCCACCGTGCCGGCCCGGGGGACCCGGACGGGACCTCCGGGAGCCACGGCTGCTCCAGAGACACGGGGCGCCCGGCCGGCCCCGGCCGTGCTGGCAACCCGGGGCGCTCCGGCCGCACCCGCCGGCCCGAGCGGCCCGACCACGGTCAGGGCCGCCACGCCGGCCAGGCCGGCCACCCCTGCCGAGCCGACCCGGGCCCACCAACGGCGGGTCCAGGACCCGCCGTTCGCCCGCGACCGACCAGAGCGTCCCTCTCCCACCTCACCTGTCTCGGCATGGCCGGCGCCCCCCTTGAAGGTCCACCACCGAGCGGGGCCGCAGCGTGCTATCACGTTCGCAGCGATGGCGCGCGAGAGGACCTCTGGTGCGGGTGCTCCTTACGAGTGACGCCTACCCGCCGATCATAGGTGGGGCCACCCGCGCCGCCCAACAGCTCGGTCGCCAGCTGGCCAACCGTGGCCACCAGGTCGTCGTGGCCACCGCCTGGCAGCGGCACCTGCCCGCCACAGAGCTCGACGGCGACGTCGTCGTCCACCGCCTGAGGGGTCTCGTCAGCCGCGTCCCCCGGATCTCCTCCGACCCGACCCGCTACACGCCCCCTCCGTTCCCCGACCCCGAGCTCGTGTGGCGCCTCCGGCGGCTGCTCCGCCGGACCCGCCCCGAGGTGGTGCACGCGTACGGCTGGCTCACGTACTCGGTGGTGCCGGCGCTCGCGGGCCTGCGCGTCCCCATGGTCCTGGCCGCCAGGGAGTACGCGTACGTCTGCCCGGTGCGGACGCTCGTGCGCCAGGGCGCCCACCGGGGCGAGGTGTGCGACGGGCCGGCCCTGGCCAAGTGCACGGACTGCGCCAGGAGCTTCTACGGCACGGCCAAGGGCGCCGCCGCCGTGGCAGGCGTGCTCGGGGGCCGTCCCTTCCTGCGGGCCCGCGCGGCGGCCCTCCACAGCACGAGCCGTTACACGCAGGCCGTCATGCACCGCCACCTGATGGCCGCTGCGGGCCGGCCCGACGTGGTGATCCCCGACTTCCGGGAGGACGACCTCACCGGGCCGCCCGACCCCGCGATCATGGCCCGCCTCCCTGAGGAGCCGTACCTGCTGTTCGTCGGCTCGTTCCGCCGCATCAAGGGCGACGAGGTCCTCCTCGATGCGTACCGCCGCCTCGACGCCCCGCCCCCTCTCGTGATGATCGGCGCCCGCAGCCCGGAGCCGCTGCCCGACCTCCCGCCAGGCGTCACCGCCCTCCTCGACGTCCCCCACGACACGGTGATGGCGGCCTGGGACAGGGCCATCCTCGGGGTGGCGCCGTCGGTGGTGCCAGAGGCCCTCGGCAACGTGGTCCACGAGGCCATGAGCCGGGGGCGGGCCGTCATCGGCACCTCTCCCGGCGGTCACGCCGACATGGTCGTCGACGGCGAGACCGGGCTCCTCGTGCCCGGCGGCGACGTCGGCGCCCTGGCGGCGGCCATGCGGCGCCTGATCGGAGACCCGGCCCTCTGCGCCAGGATGGGCCAGGCGGCGAAGGAGCGGGCAGCCCGCTTCAGCGCGGCCGCCGTGGTGCCCCGCTTCGAGTCCCTCTACGAGGACCTCGTCCGGAGGAACAGCAACGGGTGAACCGGGCCCCCGTGCCCACTCACGCCTCCCGCCACCCCTCCCGGGCCTCCACCAGGGCCAGGGCCCCCGCCGCTGCAGGGGTGAGAGCCGGCGGGGGCAGGGACGCCCACAGGCGTTCGAGGCCGGTGGGCGAGAGCTCCACCAGCGCTGTTTCTCCGAACTCCTCGGCAGCGAGCCGCTCGGGGAGGTCCTCCTCCGCGAGATCGAGGCGCAGGCACACCTCGGGCCGCAGGCGCAGCAGGTCGTGGACGATCCCGAGGACGCTGATGCGCAGGGGACCGGCGTCGACGCCGAGCTCCTCGGCCAGCTCCCGCCGGACGGTCGACAGCAACGGCCCGGGGCCGCGGCCCGAGGGGTCCGGCGGCTCCAGCATGCCGGAGGGGGCCACGTGCCACAGGCCCGGGTCGGTGGCGAGGTCGTCCCGGCGCCGGCCGAGGACGACGGACGGGCCGGCGTGGCCGGGGACGACGGTGACCACCGACACGCCCACGGCTGCGGCCCGGCCGGCCCCCGAGAGGATCGGGTCACCGCCAGCCGCGATCTGATGGGCCCGGGCCCGCAGGGGCATCGACGACAGGCCCCTCTCGCCTTCGCTGGCGGGGGCGCCGCTGGCGTCGCTGCCGCTGGCGCCGCTGCCGCTGCCGTCGCTGCCGCCGGCGCCGGCGAGGTACTCGGCCCGGAGGGCGTCGGCAGTGGCGAGCATGGCGAAGTAGCCGGAGCGGGCTACGTGCAGGATGCCGCCTGCCAGCCGGTCGAGCACCAGCACCGGCCCGTCGTGCAGGGCCCGGGCGGTCCTGGCCAGCTCCGCCCGGTGGCGCTCCCCGCCGGAGGCCAGAACGGGGTCGACCGTGGCGGTGCCCCCGGTCCAGGCAACGAGGCGCTCTGCGCCGGCGCCGGGTGGCTCCGGTCGGTCGCCGGGCGGCTCGTGGGGCTCGAGCCGGGCCGGGCTGACCGCCACTGGGTAGCGCCGCCCGTGGCGGCGGACGGCCGGGTGGTCGGGCTCGTACAGCCGGGCCAAGGCGTCGAAGGAGGGGGATGGCTCGTTCATCCCGCCGCCGCCGGCTTCCCGTGCGCCGCTGGACTGAACGGTGCCGGGGAGCGGGTGCCCTGCGGCCCTGCGCCAGCACAGTTCGTCGACAGGGTGCACCTCCTCGGGGGGATCATCCAGGGCTCACCGAGGCCCGGCGCCGCGAGCTCCGGCCCGTCCCTGCCCACCAGGCCGGCGGACCGCCGGACACCTCGGACGCTGAGGCCGGACCCGGGAACCTCGTCGTGCTGCGACCAGCGCGGGTCCACCCGTCACCTGTCGCCCCCGAGAGCTCCGCGGGACCCGAGCTTGTGGCGATTTCGCGCCATATTGACCGGAGATCGCCACAAGTTCGGCCAGGGCACCGTTCGGGCGGGGGCAGTTGGGCGTCCGGGCGGGGGTTTCGCCGGGCGCGCCGCTCGGGCGGCCGTGCACCGACGGGCGCCCCGCCCTCGTTGTCCCCCCACCTGGTCCCGTGGGCAGCAGCCCCTTCAGGATGCCGAAAGCCGGTACCAGTGGCCGGGTGGGGGGACGACGTTCGGCCGGATCGCCACAGGTGGCCCCCAGAGCACCCCGGGGAGCCCCCGGGGCGCCTCGGGGCTCGTCTCCCCGAGGGCCAGGGCGGGAAGGGGCCGTCCCACCCCCACCAGGCGGAGGCCACGCCGGTGGACGTCGCGATAGAGGTCGATGGGCATGGGCGACCCGAGCCACTCCCCGGCCAGGACCAGCGTGCCGAGGTCGGCCAGCCGGCAGGTGGCGCCCACGACCACGGCCGGCCGGCCCGTCGTGTCGACGATGCCGGCGGCCCGGCCGTGCCGAGCCAGGGCCCGGCGGCTTTGCCCCGTGCGGGGGGCGCCCCCGCCGCCGCCCCTCCCGCCAG
>JBOGGR010000010.1:0-4316 GCA_050744025.1 Acidimicrobiales bacterium | reverse complement strand
GGGCCGTCGTCGTGACCGGGACGGGGGACAAGGTGTTCTGCGCCGGGGCCAACATCGGCATGCTGGCCCAGGCGGCCCACGCCGACAAGGTGAACTTCTGCAAGTTCACCAACGAGACCCGCCTGGCCATCGAGGACGCCAGCGCGTGCTCCGGCCAGGTGTGGATGTGCGCCCTCGACGGCAGCGCGTCTGGAGGGGGCTACGAGCTGGCCCTCGCCTGCGAGTGGATAGTGCTGGTCGACGACCGTACCTCGGCCGTGTCCCTGCCCGAGGTCCCGCTCCTCGGCGTCCTGCCCGGGACGGGGGGGCTCACCCGGCTGGTCGACAAGCGCCGGGTGCGCCGGGACCGGGCCGACGTCGTGGCCACCCGGGCCGAGGGCGTGCGGGGCGAGCAGGCGCTGGCCTGGGGGCTGGTAGACGAGGTGGTGGCGAGGAGCGGGTTCGAGGAGGCGGTGAGGAGGAGGGCCCTCCTGCTGGCGGCCCGATCCTGGCGGCCCGCCGGCGCGCAGGGTGTGGAGCTGACCCCCGTCGAGCGCCGGGTCGGCGAGGACGGCATCGACTACCCCCACGTCTCGGCCACCATCGACCGGAGGCTCCGGGCGGCCACGATCCTCGTGAGGGGCCCGGGGGAGGACCAGCCCGCCGACCCGGCCGCCGCGGCCGAGGCCGGCGCCGCCTGGTGGCCGCTCGCCGTGGCGAGGGAGCTGGACGACCTGGTCCTGCACCTGAGGGTGAACGAGACCGCCGTCGGCACTTTCGTGCTGACGACGGCCGGCGACCTCGACGCGGTGGCCGCCGTGGACGAGCTACTTCTCCGCCACGGCACGGCCCGGGGTTGGGGCCCCGGGCGGGGCGGCGAAGCCGCAGAGGGCACGGCCGATGGCGGGGCGCCCGACTGGTTCGTCGCCGAGGTGGTCCTTTACTGGAAGCGGGTGCTGAAGCGCCTGGACGTCACGGCCCGCAGCCTGGTGGCTCTGATCGAGCCGGGCTCGTGCTTCGCCGGGACGCTCGCCGAGCTGGCCCTCGGAGCCGACCGGGCCTACATGCTGGACGGCCCGCGGGAGGGCGAGGACGGCAGGGGCGAGGCGGCGCTGGTGCTCACGGGCATGAGCTTCGGGGCCCTCCCCATGGGCAGCGGCCTGACCCGCCTGGAGAGCCGGGTGCGCGGAGAGGCTCATCTCGTGGAGGTGGCCGCTGGGCTCTGTGGGAACAGGATCCATTCTGCCAAAGCCCTGGAGCTGGGGCTCGTGACGTTCACCCCCGACGACCTTGACTGGGACGACGAGGTCCGCCTCTTCCTGGAGGAGCGGGCCGCCTTCTCCCCCGACGCCCTGTCGGGCATGGAGGCGAGCCTGCGGTTCTGCGGTCCCGAGACCACCGAGACCAAGATCTTCGGGCGGCTGTCCGCCTGGCAGAACTGGGTGTTCTCCCGGCGCAACGCCCACGACGCCCTGGAGCGCTACGGGACCGGCACCCGCCCCGCATTCGACCCCGAAAGGGCGTGAGCGCATGACCATCGACTACGCCGAGCGCATCCCCAACAACGTCGGCCTGGCCGAGGACCGGCGGCTCCAGAGGGCGCTCGAGTCCTGGCAGCCCAGCTTCCTCCGCTGGTGGCAGCTCATGGGGCCGGTGGGCTTCCAGGAGAGCGACGTCTACCTGCGCACTGCCGTCTCCGTCGGCCAGGCCGGTTGGGCCCACTTCGACTACGTGAAGATGCCCGACTACCGCTGGGGCATATTCCTCTCCGAGCGGGAGGGCGACCGGCGGATCGGCTTCGGCGAGCACCGGGGCGAGCCGGTCTGGCAGTCCGTGCCGGGCGAGCACCGCGCCGACCTGCGCCGGCTCGTCGTGGTCCAGGGCGACACCGAGCCGGCGTCGGTCGAGCAGCAGCGCCACCTGGGCCGCACCGCCCCCAGCCTCTACGACCTGCGCAACCTGTTCCAGATCAACGTCGAGGAGGGCCGTCACCTGTGGGCGATGGTGTACCTCCTGCACGCCCATTTCGGCAGGGACGGCAGGGAGGAGGCCGACGCCCTCCTGACCCGGAGCTCCGGCGACCCGGACACGCCCAGGATCCTCGGGGCCTTCAACGAGCCCACGCCCGACTGGCTGTCGTTCTTCATGTTCACGTACTTCACCGACCGCGACGGCAAGTACCAGCTGGCCTCGCTCAAGGAGAGCGCCTTCGACCCGCTGTCGCGCACCGCCGAGTTCATGCTGCGGGAGGAGGCCCACCACATGTTCGCCGGCACCACCGGCATCGGGCGGGTGGTCGAGCGGACGGCCGCGCTCATGGCCGAGCACGACACCGACGACGTGGCCCCTCACGGCGGGATCAACCTGGACACCCTCCAGCGCTACATCAACCTGCACTACTCGGTGTCCCTCGACCTGTTCGGGGCGGAGGTCTCCACCAACGCCGGGAGCTACTACACGGCCGGGCTGAAGGGCCGCTACCAGGAGGACCAGCGGGCCGACGACCACGTCCTCACGGGGGCCACGACCGAGGTGGAGCGGCCGGGGCCGGGCGGGGACCCCGAGACGGCCGAGGTCCCGGCCATCACCGCCTTGAACCAGGTGCTCCGGGACGACTACACGGAGGACTGCGCCAAGGGCCTGGCCCGCTGGAACAGGTCCCTCGCCCCGCTCGGGGCCACGCTGCGCCTGCCCCACGCCGGCTTCCACCGGGCCGTCGGGGCCTTCGCCGGCTGCCACGTCTCGCCGGCCGGCCGGGCCGTCCCCGAGGAGGAGTGGTCGTCCCGGCTGGGCGAATGGCTGCCGACCCAGGCCGACCGGGACCACGTGGCCTCGGTCATGGCGGCGGTGACCGAGCCGGGCCGGATGGCGTCGTGGCTGGCGCCGCCGGCCAGCGGCGTGAACACCAGGCCGGTCGACTGGGAGTACGTCAGGCTGTAGCCGGCGGAGCGCTGCCCCCGGGCGCCGGCGATCCCGGGGCGACGGCCCCGAACTGTGTCGACTGCAGGCCATATGTTGACCGTTCGTCGACACAGTTCGGCGGCGGCGCCTCCTCAGGGCTGGGGCACGGCCTCGGTCGGGTCGCCGGCCGCCGCAGCGCCCCGCTCGGACCGCCACCGCCGGGCAGCCAGGGCCAGGGCCGCCAGGATGCACAGGACGGCGATCACGGCGATGACGTAGCCGGCGTCCTGCACGCCGCTCGTGACCGAGTGCCAGTGGCTCCCGATCTCGTAGCCGGCCACGGCCAGGGCGGCCGTCCAGGGGAGCGAGCCGGCCAGCGTGTAGGCCCCGAACCGCACGGGGGCCATGCGGGCCACCACCGCCGGCAGGGAGATGAACGTGCGGACCACCGGGAGCATCCTCCCGAAGAAGACGGCTCCCTGGCCGTGGCGCTCGAACCAGCGCTCGGCCCGGTCCACGTCGGACTCCTTCAGCCAGATGTAACGGCCCCAGCGGCGGAGGGCCGGCCGCCCCCCGGCCCAACCCACGGCCCAGGCGATGAGGCCGCCCACCAGGTTGCCGGCGGCGCCGAGGACTATGACGGCCACGAGGTCGAGGTGGCCGGCGGCGGCCAGGACGCCGGCGAAGACCATGATCAGCTCCGACGGGATGGGGATGCAGGCCGACTCTGCGATCATCAGGAAGAACACGGCGGCGTAGCCGCCCGATTGGATCAGATGCTGCATGGTCTCCGGTTCCCGTGGGACGAGGGCGCCGCGCTGGCAGGCCGGCTGGTCACGCACACGTTACCGGGCAACGTTTCTCATCGGGTTCACACGGTCACCGGTCGCCGGTCGCGGCGCCGGCCGGTCAATGCACGGTGACGGCTACCCGCTGCCAGCCCCCCGCCCCGGCGGGGAAGCTGCCGGTGGCGGCGGCCGCCTGGAGGGCGCCGGCGCCGTCCCTGGCCCGCACCACGAGCTGGTGGCGCCCCGGAGCCGGGCGCCACGGGAAGGTCCAGATCACCCAGCTGAGAGGAGAGGGAGCGGGCTCCAGGGTGGCCGGGGTCCAGTGGCGGCCGCCGTCCAGGCTGAGCTGGACGGCGGAGATGCCGCGATCGCCGGCGAAGGCCACCCCTCGAACAGGGACGAGGCGGCCGGCGGCCAGCGTGGCGCCGGAACGGGGGTAGTCGATGCGCGACGTCGTGCGCACCACCGCCTTCTTGTCCCAGCCCCGCTGCTCCCAGTAGCCCGTCACCGGCGTGGAGGAGGGGCCCATGTAGACCAGCCACTTGGGGTCCTTCTGGCCGTAGCGGCCGGCCACCAGGATGCGGGCGGGGAAGCCGTGGAGGACGGGGAGCGGGGCGCCGTTCAGGTGGTCGGCGAGGAGGGTCGAGG
>JBOGGR010000009.1:0-6043 GCA_050744025.1 Acidimicrobiales bacterium | reverse complement strand
GTCACCGACTCCCGGAGCTCGGTCACCGACTCCCGGAGCTCGGCGATCTGGAGGCTGTTGGCCCGGACGGTCTCGGCCAGCTCGGCGATCTGGAGGCTGTTGGCCCGGACGGTCTCGGCCAGCTCGGCGATCTGGAGGCTGTTGCCCCGGACGGTCTCGGCCAGCTCGGCGATCTGGAGGCTGTTGTCGCGGACCAGGTCGGGAAGGCCCAGCAGCTCCTCGGTCAGGATGACGCGCCGGGCCGCCGCGCGAAGAGCAGGGTCGGCCTCCAGCGCGGCCACCAGCTCAGCGGCATCCATGCCCGAAACGGTACTCGGCGACCGTGGCAGGAGCTCCGCCGAGTGGTCAGGACGCTGGCGGCTCCGCCCGCCCGGGGTCCAGCTCGGCCCAGGCCCGGGCGATGTCGGCCGCCACGCTGGCATTGTGGCGCACCGCGCAGATGTTGGCCTCCAGGCTGGCGCCGCCTGTACCCCGCTGCAGGTGGTCGAGGAGGAACGGGGTGACCGGCTTGCCCCGGAGGCCCTGGCGCTCGGCCGCGGCGAGGGCGTCGTCGAGCACGCGCTGGTAGAGCGCGGGGTCGAGCTGCTCCTCGACCGGGATCGGGTTGGCGACGACGATGCCGCCGGCCAGGCCGAGCCGGTCGGCGGCAGCCATGGCCGCTGCCACAGCCTCCGGCCCGTCCACCCGCCACTCGAGGTCGTGGCCCGAGTCGTGGAGATAGAAGCCGGGGAACCGGTCGGTGCGGTAGCCGAGCACGGTGACACCGAGGGTCTCCAGCCGCTCCAGGCTCGCAGCCACGTCGAGGATGGACTTGACGCCGGCGCACACCACCGTCACCGGGGTCCGGGCCAGCGCCTGGAGGTCGGCGGACTCGTCGAAGGTCGTGGCCGCTCCCCTGTGGACGCCGCCCAGGCCGCCGGTGGCGAACACCCGGATCCCGACCCGGTGGGCGATGAACGACGTCGCCGCCACCGTGGTCGCGGCGTCGCCTCCCCGGACGGCCAGCGCCGGGAGGTCCCTGACGCTGGCCTTGGCCACCGCCACGCCGGCGGCCATCACCTCGAGCCCCCGGCGGTCCAGGCCGACGGTCGGAACCCCGTCCAGCACGGCGACGGTGGCCGGGACCACGCCGGCGCTGCGCAGCCGCTCCTCCAGCTCCAGCCCCACCTCGAGGTTGCGGGGCCGGGGCAGCCCATGGGCGACGAGGGTCGTCTCGAGGGCGACGACCGGCCGGCCCTCCGACAGCGCCTCGGCCACCTCGGGAGAGACCCTCGACGCCGGCGCCATGCCCGGACCGTACCCCGCCCGCCGGGGCGGGGCCGGCGCCCTCCCAGTCCGCCCCCTCGAGGGGTTCGCCATCGGGCCGAGCGCCGCGGGGCGGCTACCCTGCGGACCCTGTGAGCCCTGCCACCCCCGTCCCCGACACCTCCGACGACGACCACCGCCTGCCCCGGACGGTCTCCCCCCGGCGCTACGAGCTTACGATCGTGCCCGACCTCGACGGGGCCACGTTCAGCGGGACCGAGCAGGTGGAGATCGAGGTCCACGAGCCGACCGCCGCCATCGTGCTCAACGCCGTCGACCTGGAGGTGGGCTCGGCCCGCCTCGTGCCGGCGGCCGGCTCCGGCGGGTCCGGCTCTGGCCCGGCGTCTCTGACCGGCTCGGTCACGCTCGACGCCGACGCCGAGCGGGCGACCGTCACCCTGGCCGAGGAGGCCCGGCCGGGGACCTGGTACCTGCACCTCGACTTCGCCGGCACCATCAACGACAAGCTGGCGGGCTTCTACCGCAGCACGTTCAGCGACGACACGGGCGCCACCCGGACCATCGCCGCCACCCAGTTCGAGGCCACCGACGCCCGGCGGGCCTTCCCCTGCTGGGACGAGCCCGACCGCAAGGCGGTCTTCTCGCTCACCCTGGTCGTGCCCGAGGGGCTCATGGCCGTGGCCAACACCGTGCCAGCAGAGGAGTCCGACGCCGGAGGGGGCCTGCGCCGGGTCCGCTTCGCCGACACCATGCCCATGTCCACCTACCTGGTGGCCTACGTGGTGGGGCCCCTCGAAGCCGGCCCCCCGGCCGACGTCGACGGCGTCCCCCTCCGGGTCGTCCACGTGCCGGGCAAGGGCCACCTCACCGCGTTCGCGCTGGAGGTGGGTGCCCACGCCCTGCGCTTCTTCTCGGAGTGGTTCGGCATCGCGTACCCGAGCGACAAGCTGGACCTGGTCGCCATCCCCGACTTCGCGTTCGGGGCCATGGAGAACCTCGGAGCCGTCACCTTCCGGGAGTCCCTGCTCCTGGTCGACCCGGCTCTCGCCTCCCGCCTCGAGCTGGAGCGCGTGGCCGACGTCATCTGCCACGAGATCGCCCACATGTGGTTCGGGGACCTGGTCACGATGAGGTGGTGGAACGGGCTCTGGCTCAACGAGGCCTTCGCCACGTTCATGGAGACCATCGCCGTCGACGCCTTCCGCCCGGAATGGCAGCGCTGGGTGAGCTTCGGGAGGTCCCGGGCCGCGGCCTTCGCCACCGACGGGCTGGCCACCACCCGCCCGATCGAGTACCCGGTCCACCGGCCGTCCGACGCCGACGGCATGTTCGACGTCCTCACCTACGAGAAGGGGGCCAGCGTCCTGCGCATGCTGGAGCGCTACCTCGGGACGGGACCGTTCCGCGAGGGCATCCGGCGGTACCTGGTGGCCCACAGCCACGCCAACGCCGAGACGACCGACCTGTGGGACGCCATCGAGGCGGCCAGCGGCGAGCCGGCCCGGGCGACGATGGACTCCTGGATCTTCCAGGGCGGCTACCCGCTGGTCAGCGTGGCAGCCGACGGGAGGACCGTGCAGCTGGCCCAGCGGCCATTCCGCTACCGGCCCCAGGGCCCCGCTGCCGCCGGGAACGGTGGCAGCGCAGGGGAGCCGGGCCCGCCCTCCTGGCAGGTCCCCGTCCTCCTACGGGCGGGGCTGGCCCACGGCGAGGAGGGAGGCGGGAGCGGCCCGAACGGTCGCGTCGTCGAGGCCCGGGCCCTCCTCGGGCCCGAGGGCGCCAGGGTGGATCTCCCCGGGCCGGTGGACTGGGTGATGGCCAACGCCGGGGGCTCGGGCTTCTACCGGGTGCGCTACGACGGCGGCCTGCTCGCCCGGCTTACGGACGGCGGCCTGTCCCGCCTGGACGCCCTGGAGCGCTTCAACCTGCTATCCGACACGTGGGCCGGGACCCTGGCCGGTCTCACCGGCCTCGACGACCTGGTCCCGGTCCTTCGCCTGGTGGCCGACGAGCACGAGACCGACCCGGACGTGTGGAGCGCCGTCGTCTCGATCCTCGACCACCTGGACCGGGCCGCCCCCGAGGCCGACCGCGGCCACGTCCGGGCCTTCGCCACCAGCCTGCTGCACCCGGCCTGGGCCCGCACGGGCTGGGATGCCACCACGGGCGAGGACGAGCGCCGGGGCACCCTCCGGGCCACGCTGCTCCAGGCCCTCGGAACGGTGGCCGCCGACCCCGAGGTCCGAGCCCGGGCCGGCCGCCTGCACGCCCAGTCCCTGGCCGGCACCGCGACCATGGCTTCCGACCTCGCTCCGGCCATCGTGGCGACCGTGGCCGCCGCTGGCGGCGCCGCGGAGTACGAGGCGTTCCTGGAGCGCTACCGGCACCCGTCCACCCCCCAGGAGGAGCTGCGTTACCTGTACGCCCTGGCCGGCTTCGAGGACGACGCCCTGGTGGCCAGGACCCTCGAGCTGTCGGTGACAGAGGCCCGTACCCAGAACGGCCCCTTCCTCCTCAGCCGCCTCCTCGCGAACCGCGCCGGTGGCGTCGCCACCTGGGCCTTCCTCACCGAGCGTTGGGACGCGCTGCTGTCCCGCTTCCCGGACAACACCATCCCCCGTATGCTCGACGGCCTGACCGCCCTGGCCCGCTCGGGCCTGGTCCAAGAGGTCCACTCCTTCTTCGCCGGGCACCCCCTCCCCTCCGGCCAGCGCACCGTCGACCAGATCCTGGAGCGCCTGGACGTGAACGTGGCCTTCACCGAGCGGGAAGGGCCGCATTTGGCCCGGGCACTGCAAACCTCTAGATGAAGGTGGGCGCAGCGCTCCGGCAGAGCAGCCGCCATTCTGCCGGACGAGGAGGCAAGGACCACCGCTACCTGATGCTGCCGGTGATCCTGGCGGCCACTTTCATGCAGCTCATCGACGTCAGCATCGTCAACGTCGCCATCCCTTCCATCCAGTCCAACCTAACGGCCAGCTTCGCCGCCATCGAGCTGGTGGTGGCCGGCTACCAGCTCGCCTTCGCCGTCACGCTCATCACCGCCGGGCGTCTCGGGGACATCTTCGGGCGGCGCCGCCTCTTCCTCGTGGGCATGGCCGGGTTCACGGTCGCATCCGCCGTGAGCGGGGCCGCCCCCACGGCCGGCATCCTGGTCGTGGCCCGCCTGTTCCAGGGCTTCTTCGCCGGGATCATGTACCCCCAGGTGCTCTCGGTGATCCAGGTGTCGTTCGAGCCCAGGGAGCGGGGCAAGGTGTTCGGCATCTTCGGCGCCGTGATCGGGCTGGCCACCATCCTCGGGCCGCTGCTCGGCGGGGTCCTGATCGCCCTCGACATCGCCGGCCTGTCCTGGCGGCTCATCTTCTACGTCAACGTCCCGATCGGGGTCCTGGCCTTCGCCGGGGCCGTGAAGCTGCTCCCCGAGTCCACCGCGCCCGACGCCCCGAGGCTGGACCTGGCGGGCGCGGGGCTCGCCACTGCCGGCCTCGGGCTGCTCATCTACCCCCTGATCGAGGGGCGCCAGCAGGGCTGGCCGCTCTGGCTCGACGTCATGCTCGCCGCCTCCGCCCCGGTCCTGGCGATGTTCGCCTGGTACCAGCGCAGGAAGTCGGGGCGTCCCGACGGCCACCCACTCGTGCGCTGGACCCTGTTCCACCAGCGGGCGTTCGTGGCCGGGTGCGGCCTGTCGGTGGTCTTCTTCCTCGGGCTGGCGCCGTTCTTCTTCACGTTCAGCCTGTACCTGCAGATAGGGATGGGCTTCACCGCTCTCGGCGCCGGCCTGACGCTGCTGCCCTTTGCCGTGGGGTCGGGGATCGCCTCCTACCTGTCCGACCAGGTGGCCAGGCTGATGGGTAAGTGGGTGCTCGGCCTCGGCAGCATCGTCCTGGCCGTCGCGATGGGCCTCGTGATCCTCACCATCCACCAGGTCGGCACCCAAGTCCACATCTACGACCTCATCCCTGCGTTGCTGCTCGCCGGGATCGGGCTCGGGCTGGTGGTGGCCCCCCTCACGAACATCGTCCTTGCCGAGATCCGCCAGGTCGACTACGGAGCAGCCAGCGGCGTGCTCTCCACCGTGCAGCAGGTGGGCGGCGCGGTCGGGGTAGCCCTGGTGAGCGTGGTCTTCTTCGGGTTGATCGGGTTCAACGCCAACAGTGCCAGCGCCTCGGCAGTGGGGCCTTTGCGCTCCGAGCTGACCGCCGCCCATGTCCCGGCTCCGGCCGCGGCCCGGATCGAGCACGGCTTCACGGTGTGCTTCCACGCCCGGGCCGCCGAGAAGGATCCCAGCGTGAATCCTCCCGCCTGCCGGGCCCTGATCGCCGCGGCCCGCTCCTCACCGGCCCCGCCCCCGGTCAGGGCGGCCATCACCAGGGCGGTCGTCGGGCACGCCGTGCCCGCCGCCCAGAGAGCCGACTTCACCCGGACCATCCAACAGACCCTCATCTACGAGATCGTTGTCTTCGTCCTGTCGTTCCTCATCATCGTGGCTCTCCCCCGCAGTGACCCAGCCCTGCTCGGCCACCGCCGCGGGGCGGGGGCGCCGACCGCCTCCGGGTAGGCCCGGGACCGTCCGGCGGCGTGCCGGTCATCCTCGCCCTCGCCGCCGCCCTCGCTTACGGCGCCTCGGACTTCGTCGCCGGCGTGTGGTCCCGGCGGGCCAGCTTCATCCAGGTCGCCCTGCTCACCCAGACGGCCTCCACGGTCCTCGTGCTGGTCGCCTTTGGGGTGACGGTCGTGGTGGGGGGGACGGCGGCGGCGGCGGGCGGCGGGGCGGCGG
>JBOGGR010000008.1:0-12124 GCA_050744025.1 Acidimicrobiales bacterium | reverse complement strand
CTGCCCGGCCGCGCCCCGCCTGGCCACGGCGCCCCGCCTGGCCACGGCGCCCCGCCTGGCCACGGCCCTGAACATCGGATCATGGCCGGGCACGCTACCTCAGGGCTGGCCCCGGGCCGGGTCAGGGGCCCTCGCCAGCTCCCGCCGCCCTCGCCAGCCCCAAGACCCTCGCCAGCCCCCGCCGCCCTCGCAGCCCCGCAGCCCTCGCCAGCCCCCGCAGCCCTCGTCAGCCCCCGTAGCTCATCCTGGTGTCCTCCATGCGCAGCACCGGCGCGTCCTCCGGGCGGCCGAACCCGGCGTCCACCACCTCCCCCACGAACACGCTGTGGCTGCCGACCGCCAGCGACTGGCGGACCTCGCAGTCCAGCCAGGCCACGGCCTGGGTGAGTATCGGCGCCCCGGTCACGGCGCTGCGAACGGCGAAGCCGTTGAGGGCGCCCGGTTCGGGCCCCTCGGCCACCGGCTTCACGAGCTTGCGCACGATGGCCCGGTCCTCCCGGTGGAGGGTGCAGAGGCTGAACACCCCCCCTTCGGCCACCAGCCGGTGAGTCATCGCGTCCCTCTCCACGCTGATGGCCACCAGCTTGGGCTCGAGAGCCACCTGGGTGGCCCAGCTGAGCGTCATGAGGTTGCGCTCCCCGCCGGCCCGGCTCCCGACCACGTAGAGGCCCGACGGCAGGCTCCACAGCGCCCGCCGGCGGAGCCGGTCGTACTCCTCGGGGTCCTGGCCGGGGGGGACCGGCCCGATGACCGCCCGGTCGGGTCGGGGCGTGGCCACGACGGCGTCCTACCCGCTCAACCGACGATGGCCTGCATCCGGGCCCGGGCGGAGGCCAGCGCCCGGTCCCCGGCGGCCAGGTAGTGATCCGCGCCAGCCACGACGGCAGGGGCCCCGCTGTGGGCCACGCAGGCGCTGGCGTAGCTGTAGAAGGCGTTGTACGCGTCGCTCAGGTCCTGGCTCAGGGCCTTGTCCGGGGTGACCAGCTGCGAGTTGTCCTTCGTGGCGTCCTGTCCCAGCGTGATGCAGTCGAACTGGACCACCTTGGGCTTGGCGGCCTTCCGGTCGTGCTCGATCCTCGCCACGTCCGCCTGCAGGGCGGCCACCTCCTGGGCGTACCCGGTGCCCGAGGCCCATGCCCTCACCCGCTGGGCCAGGGACCCGGTCTGGTCGGGGGTCTTCGAGCAGGCCGCCAGCCCGACGGCCAGGGCCAGCGCCCCGCAGAGGGCCGCAGCCCGCCGAGCCGCCCCCCTCACGGCGTCGTGGGCGCGAACCCCTGGCGCAGCGTGTTCTCGGTCACCACCCGGGGGTCCAGGAACTGGAGCAGGTAGTCGGGGCCGCCTGCCTTGGACCCCACGCCGGACAGGCCGTAGCCGCCGAAGGGGTGACGGCCGGGGACGGCCCCGGTGATCCCCCGGTTGACGTACACGTTGCCGGCCCGGAGCTCCGTCGTGGCCATGGCGATGTGGGAGGGCGAGCGGGAGAAGACGCCGGCGGTGAGGGCGTAGTCGGTGTCGTTCGCGAGCACCAGCGCGTCGTCGAAGGAAGCGGCCCGCAGCACCGACAGCACCGGCCCGAAGATCTCGTCCCTCGCCACGCTGGCCGTGGGAGGCACCTCGTCCACCACCGTCGGGCCCACGAAGAATCCCCGATCGGGCCCCTCCATGGCGAGGACAACCTTCCCCTCGGCCCGGCCCCGCTCCACGTAGCCGGCCACCCGGTCCCGGGCGAACGCCTCGATCAGGGGCCCCACGCTCACCGCCATGTCCCTCGGGTGGCCCACCTCCAGCTCCCTCGCCGCCCCCACCAGCCGGCGCACCACCTCGTCGTGCACGTCGTCCACCACGACGAGGCGCGAGCACGCCGAGCACTTCTGCCCGGCGTAGCCGAAGGCCGAGTAGACGACGGCCGGCACGACCTGGTCGAGGTCGGCGTCGGCGTCGACTACCACCGCGTTCTTGCCCCCCATCTCGGCCACCACCCGCTTGACGTGGCGCTGGCCAGGGAGGTGCTGGGCGGCGGCGGAGTTGATCCCGAGGCCCACTGCGAGAGAGCCCGTGAAGGCTATGAACGAGACGTCGCGGTGGCGAACCAGGTGCCCACCCACGACCTCCCCGTCCCCTGGCAGGAACGCCAGCGCGCCCGGGGGCAGGCCGGACTCGAGCAGGGCCCTCACCAGCATCCCGGCGACGGCCGGGGTCTGCTCGGCCGGCTTGAGCACCACGGCGTTGCCGGCCACCAGGGCCGCGACCACCATCCCGCAGGGGATGGCGAGGGGGAAGTTCCACGGCGAGATGACCACGCCCACGCCCTTGGCCTGGTAGCGCAGGGCGTTGGCCTCCCCCGGCGGCGACTCCACGGCCCCGCCCTGGCCCAGGCGCAGCATCTCCCGCCCGTAGTACTCGCAGAAGTCGACGGCCTCGCAGACGTCGCCGTCGGCCTCCCCCCACGGCTTGCCGGCCTCGAAGACCTCGAGGGCCACCACCTCCTCCCGGTGGGCCCTCAGCCACCCGGCGGTGCGGAACAGCACCTGGGCCCTCTCGGGCACCGGCGTGCGGCGCCAGGCCTCGAACGAGCGCAGGGCCACGGCCACGGCCTCGTCGGCCTCCCTCGTCCCGCAGGCGGCGGCCAGGGCGACGACGCTCTCGGGATCGGCCGGGTCCACCGACGGGGAGGTGGCCCCGGTGCGAACGCTCTCGCCCCCGATCACGGCCGGGACGTCCAGGGGGCCGCCTCCGGGCCCGGCGAGGCGGCGTCCCATCGCCTCGACCGCCTCCCCGACGTGCCGGCGCACGGCCTTGGAGCGCCACTCCCACACCGGCTCGTGGTGGTAGGGGGAGGGGTGGGCGGCTTCGGTCACCGGCCTCGGCGCGGGGGCCTCCGGCTCGGGAAGCTCGCCCGCCGCCGGGGCCGCCACCAGCTGGTCGATGGACTTGCCCTCGGCGAAGCGGGCCCGCACGAAGCCCTCGTTCGAGGTGTTCTCGAGGAGCCGGCGGATCAGGTACGACATGCCGGGCACCAGCTCGCCCATCGGGGCGTAGACGCGCAGGCGCAGCCCGAGGCGGCGGATGGCGGCGTGCACGGGCTCGGCCATGCCGTGCAGCATCTGCAGCTCGTAGCCGGCGTCGGGGATGCCCTGGTGGCGGGCGTAGGTGACGGCGTAGGCGAGGGAGCGCAGGTTGTGGGTCCCGAACGCGGCCCTGACCTCGCCGTGGTGGTCGTGGAGGACCTGGGTGAGCCGCTCGTAGTTGGCGTCGGTCTGGGCCTTGTCCTCGAACATGGGCACGGGCCAGCCCTCGGCACGCGAATGGATGGTCTCGGCGTCCCAGTAGGCCCCCTTCACCAGGCGGACCCCGATGGGCTTGGCCCCCCTGGCGCTCCCGGACGCCAGGCGGGACGCCGACCAGGAGATGACGTCCCTCAGGTCGGCGCGGGTGTCCTTCAGGTAGGCCTGGAGCACGATGCCGGCGTCCAGGCCGAGCAGCGCGGGCTCGTCCAGCAGCTCGGTGAAGAGCTCGAGGGTCAGGTCCTTCACGTCGTAGTGCTCCATGTCGAGCCACACGAAGGCGTGGTGGTCGGCAGCCAGGCGGAGGAGGGGGCGCAGCCGCTCGGCCGCCTGGGCCTTGCCCTCGGCGCCGGTGAGCGGCGCGTAGCGGGGCGCCAGGGCGGTGGGCTTCACGCTCACGTTCACCCGGGGCAGGGTGCCGAGGTCGTCCCGCTCGAGGTGGTCGTCCGGTGCCCAGGCGGCGGTGGCCCTGGCCAGCGTGCGGACCAGCTCGTCCACCCGCGCCGCGTAGTGGTCGGCCTCGGCCTCGGTCAGGGTCTTCTCCCCGAGCAGGTCCACGGTGAATGCGCTCCCGGCCCGCCACAGCTGCTCGAGGTTGGCCGCGACCTCCGCCGGGGTGGTGCCGACGATGAACTGCTTGGCCATCCGGGCGATGTTGCGCCTGGCCACGGAGGCCGACATCCTCTCCCCGAGGGGCACCCGCTCCGCCAGGTCCACCCCCAGGTCCAGCAGCCGGGGGGCGTCCGCGCCGGCGAAGTACTCGTGCAGGTGGCGCAGGGCGTCCGCATCCCCGGTGGTGGCCGGGAACACGTCCACGAGGCGGAACAGCTGGGTCTTGAAGCCCGGGTTGGCCATGGCCCAGGCCAGCATCCTCTCGCTCCACCACGTCATGCGGAAGACCCCGGCCCGCTCCCCCGAGCCGAGCTCGGCGATCCGCCGGGCCAGGGCGCTGACCTCCTCCTCGAACGGCGTGGGCACGGGCCCGACGATACCGGCCGTCGCCCTGGCGGCCCCGCCGCCCCGTCCGTGCAGCCAGAAATTCGGATGACGGGCAGCGCCCGGCCTGGTACCAAGGGGGCAGTCCATGACCACCCCGACCCCCGCCCCAGGCCTTCGAGGAGAAGTGATGCACCCGTTCGTAGGTGACGCCATCGTGGCGCAGCGCACCGCAGAGCTGCGCGCCGTGGCCGCCGACGGCTGGGTGGCGCGCCAGCGCCGGCAGGCCCGGCGGCTCGGCCGGCAGCGGGACCACGGCGCGGCCGTCCGGCGCTGGCAGCAGCGTCTCGGCGGCTGGCTGGTCACGGCCGGCCTCGGCCTCATGGCCCGGGCCGGCTGAGGCAGGCTCGCTCCCCGGGCCTCGGCCGCCTGCCGGGGCTACCGCCGGCGGTCCCAGTCGGGCTCCAGCTGGTGCAGGAGCTGCCGGCAACGCTCCTGCTCGTCGGCCTCGCCGATCGCCGCCGCCGCCTGGCGCAGCCCGTCCACGGACCGCAGGAAGCCCCGGTTGGGCTCGTGGGCCCACCGGACGTGGCCGGTCCCCCGCCATCCGGCCCCTCTCAGCGCGTCCAGCCCGCGGTGGTAGCCGACCCGGTAGCAGGCGTAGGCCTCCACGTCGTCACGAGCCAGCTCCCCGAGGCATGCCCAGGCCTCCAGGTAGCGGGGGAAGGCAGCCACCACGTCCGCGACCGCCTCCCGGCGGTGGCCGACCGGGCTCGCGAGGGCGTCGGCCAGGCGCCGGCCGGCCGGCGGCGGGGGCGGCAGCAGCCTCGTCTCCTCGGGCCCAGTCGGCGACAGCGTGACGTTGGGCTCCTCGGCCATGCCCGCATGCTGGCACAGTGAGCGCATGAGTGGCCCGGCAGAACGCTGCTCGTTCTGCGCCATCCTGGCCCGGACGGTCCCGGCCGAGATGGTGCTGGACGAGCCGGAGGTGGCAGCATTCCTGGACCACCGGCCCCTCTTCCCCGGCCACGTCCTGGTCCTCCCCCGGGCCCACCACGAGACCCTGACCGACCTCCCCGCCGGCCTGATCGGCCCGCTCTTCGCCGCGACCCAGCGCGTCGCGGCAGCGGTCGTCGAGGCGACCGGCGCAGCCGGGAGCTTCGTCGCCGTCAACAACCGGGTGAGCCAGAGCGTGCCCCACCTGCACGTCCACGTGGTCCCCCGGCGCCCGAAGGACGGCCTGCGGGGCTTCTTCTGGCCGCGGGGGCGCTACGCCGATGGCGAGGCCGCGGCGGTGGCGGACGCCATCCGAGCCGCCCTCGCCGCTCTCGGCTGACCGCGAGGCCCGGACCCGGTCCTTCGCATCAGCAGCGCTTCGCTACTGCGGGGCAGGGCCTCGGGCTCAGGCGAGCAGCTCGGCTGGCACCACCCGGACCGGGAAGGGCGCCTCTGCCTCGTAGGCCTCGGCACCGGCCACCCGGGCCGCCTCCTCGTAGACGTCTGCCACCAGGCGCAGCACGGTGAGGCTCGGCTCGGCCGGGTCGACGATCCAGTACCAGGCGGCGCCGCCCGCGGCGTAGATGCGACGCTTCTCGTACAGGTCCCGTCCACGCCCGTGGGGGGAGAGCGCCTCGACCACCAGCACGGGCGCAGCGACCACGGCCCGGCGAGTGACGGCCTCCGGGCGCACCACCATGAGATCGGGCTCGGGAACCTGGCCGGGGCCGATCCGCCAGGCGAAGGGGGCCTGGATCACCCGTAGCCCCCGCGGTCGGGCCACCTGATGCAGGATCACGAACAACTCGCCCAGCGCATTCTGGTGGTCCAGGTCGGGCGGGGGCGTCATGACCAAGGCCCCGTCCAGCACCTCGTAGCAGTTGCCGTCGTCCGGCGTGGCATCGAGGTCCTCCAGGTCCAGGGCCCGGTCGAGCACCGTCTCCACGTCACCAGCATGGCACCTCAGCCCGTCGTCCTGGGCCAGTGGGCCGGATCGACTGAAGCCGTGGCCCCCTGTTGGCCGGCTGGGAGGACCTGATCCGGCCACCCGCCGCGACACCGAGCTCGAGTTCGTCGATGCAGTTGGCGGCGGTGCGGGGGGTTGAGTGGTTGGCAGCCGTCTCCCAGGTGTCACCGCAGCTCGCGGCAGGCTTCGGCCATCGGTGCACCCAACAGCATCGTTGGGTAGCATCGGGGCATGGCTGCCCGACAAGGCCCTCCGACCCCGAACCGCTCCGGCGAGCAAGCACGGTCGTGGCCGCACGACACGGGCCCGGCCCGGCCGACCGGGACAGACCGGGGGCTGGGGAGCTACCGAGCGAGCGGTGTTCGTCGTCGACCGCCTCGGGGTGCGAAGCGTGGCCCGACTGCTCGGTGTGTCGCCTAGCCAGCCCAGTCGCTGGCGGACAGGCGCCGAGCTGCCCGGTCCCGGCACCGCCCGGCGGCTGTTGGATCTCGACCACGTCTTGGCCCAGCTGGTCCAGGTCTGGCCCGCGGAGGTAGCCGAGGACTGGCTGACCACGGCCAACCCGCACCTCGAAGGGGCCACCCCCGCCGAGGTGCTCGAGGTGCGGGGTAGCGCCGAGGTGATCGACGCCCTCCGAGCCGACGCCGAGGGCGCCTTCTCCTGAGGCTCGAGCCTGCATGCTCGTCCATCGGGTCTTTCCCCACCTGCCCGCAGCCAAGAGAGGCGAACCAGGTCATCCTCTCTACGTCCATCCAGACCAGGGCAAGGGGCGGCTCGACAACCCGGACCTCTACCTCGTCCGCTACCTCGCGGTCCAGGCCGAGGCGGCGGTTGGCGAGGCATTCGCCGGGCTCTCCGTCTGGCAGCCGGCCATGCTCGGCTTCCCCATGCTTCCCGATGCCGAGCGGGCTCTGGGCACCTACCGCCTCGATGAAGAGGCTGCGCCTCTGTTGAACCTGGACTACGCCGAGGTCCTCCTCGATCGCCACCTCCGCCCTACCCAGGTGGTGGCCCGCAACCGGCCGACCACCCAGGCCTGGGCTCGAGCGATCTTCGACGAGCGACGCTGGGCGGGCGTGAGCTGGTGGTCCTACTACCGCCCGCAGTGGGTCGTGATCGGGCTATGGGCAACCGATGGCGCCTTGACCGTCGAGCGCGTGGAGAGCCTCGTTGGCCACCCAGCGGTGGAGGACGCGGCCCGGACCCTGGCCAAGGTTCGCCAGGGGCTGTAGGTTCGTCACGCCGGCAGGCGGCTGGCGGGGCCCCTGGGCCGCTCGCCCTACCGGACGGTCAGAGCGGTGGCTGCGGGCTCGGAGAGGCAGCCGGCGCCGAGGCCCAGCCGGGACAGGCCGGCCAGGTCGCCGGCGCCGTAAGCGGAGGGAGACTGGGGCGAGATCGTCGGGTACATGATCTCGTCCGTGCTCTGCGTGTGGCCCAGGCCCATGACGTGGCCCATCTCGTGAAGCAGGACCGTGGTCCAGGACGGGTTGTCGCCCGGGCCGAGGGGCATGGAGTCGTCGGCGTTGAGGGCCACCTCCCCGGAGACGTACTGGGGGACGGAGCCGCCCAGGATCTCCTCGCTGCCGCCGTCGCCGGCCTCGCTGGCGCCTGGCACGAGGAAGTCCGTCTGGCCGGGACGCTCCCAGGCGACCAGGATCGGGGCCCACCGGTCGCCGTAGAGCGACGGCTGGTAGGCGGACCGGGTCGTGGAGGGGAGCTCCGAGGTGGTGCCGTCGTAGACGAAGGGGATGCCCGTGGCGGAGCTCACCTGGGCGATGTCGGCCTGGACGACGCCGAGCGCGCCGGCTGGCGCCTCCGACAGGTTGACCACGTAGTGCAGCGTCTGGCACGGGTTGTACCGCACCGGGGCGGTGCCCGGGCCGCTCAGGAACGTGTAGGCGGTCGACGGGTCCACCACGCTGCTCGCCGCCGGCAGGTGGCCGGCCGCCGGGCCGGACGCGGGCGCCTGGGGCGCCTGGCTGGACGCCGGCGCTGGGGCTGCCGGACTGGGCGCCGGCGCCTTGGGCGCCGGCGATGCGCCCCCGGGAAGGGCCGAGGCGGCCGAGGCCAGAGCAGGGGCCGACCCCGCCCCGCCGAAGCCGAGGACCTGCCCCCGGGTCGTCACCAGGCGGTAGCCGCTGCTGCTGGTCGCTGCGTCCATGCCGACCACGGTCCCGGTCGTCGTCCCCCCGGCGGAGCCGGAGAAGCGGGCATCGCCGAAGGTGAACACCCCGCCGTCCCTGGCAACGAGCCAGTAGCCGTGGCCGTCGGGGGTGGAGGACATGGCGACCACGGGCTGGGCGAGGCGTACGGCCCCGGTGGAGCCGTAGAAGTGGGCGTCTCCGAAGGAGAACACCCCGCCGTCGGACGCCACGAGCCAGTAGCCGTGACCGTCGGGGGTGGGGGCCATCCCCACGATGGGCTGGGCAAGGTGAATCGCCCCGGTGGACCCGTAGAAGTGGGCGTCGCCGAAGGTGAACACCCCGCCGTCCCTGGCGACGAGCCAGTAGCCGTGGCCGTCGGGGGTGGAGGCCATGCCGACCACCGGCTGGGCGAGCGAGATCGCGCCGGTGGACACGTCTGCGGCCCGGGACCGAGGCCGGGCGGAACTGGTAGCGACCTCGGCCGCCCTGCGGGCGGCGGCCCCGGAGCCGCCGGCCCGGGGAAGGGAAGGAGGCGCCGGGCTCGCCCCGGCCCGGGGACCGGCACCGCCCGGGCCCGCCGGACCGGACGCCGCCGAAGTGGACGGCGGGCCGGCCGCCGCCATCGAGCTCGTGGCCACCAGCGCCAGGGCAGCGACTGCCGCCGTTCCGCCGCTGCGCAGCCACCACCGACCTGATCTACGTGCCCCCGACATAGGAGTCCCATCGGGAGTTTCAGCTACCGGCTGTAGTGACACGAGCACCGACTGTAGCTACAACCCGGTGGGCCGGCGCAAGCGGGTCCCACCGCCACTGCCCAGGCCGCGCTGGGACCTTGACAGCGACATCACGATGATGTCATACTGGCATTGTGAAGCTGTCAGTGCTCGTGGATGCCCTGCGGACCGACCTCGCCGGCCTGGCCGGGCTCGGTGACGACGCCACCGCTCTCGCCGCCCAGCGGCTGGCGGCCGTGCTCGACAACGCCCTCACGCTGCGCCTGCTCGACGCCCTCGGGGAGGGCGCGCTGGAGCTGTCGGGCCAGCTCCCCCGGGGGCGGATCGAGGTTCGCCTCTCGGGAGGCGAGGTCGAGCTGGTCTACGTCGACGAGCGCGAGGCCCCGGCCGAGGAGGCCGACCTGTCGGCCCGGATCACCCTCCGGCTCCCCGAGCCGCTGAAGGTCCGGATCGAGGCGGCAGCAGGCAGCGAAGGCATCTCCACCAACAGCTGGGTGATCCGGGCCCTGTCCCAGGCCACCCAGACCCGCCGGGGCCCGACCATCGGGCGCCGGCTGTCCGGCTACGGGCGCAGCTGAGCGCCAGGAGGAGCACCATGCAGAGCTTCGACACCCCGAGAGGCGTGGACCTCCGGATCACGAACAGGGCCGGCCACGTCGAGGTGACCACCCACGACCGGGCGGTCACCGAAGTCGACGTCGTGGCCCTCCACCCCGACGCCGAGAGCCTGGCGGCGGAGACCAGGGTGGCAGCCCGTGACAGGGCCGGGCGCCTGGAGGTGGTGGTCGAGGTCCCCGAGTCGCCGCCCCGGCCCGAGTCCCTGAGCCAGGTGGGCGTCCAGGTGAGAGCCCCCCACCGGGCCGGCTTGACAGCTGTCACCGCGTCCGCCGACGTCCGGGCCCATGGCCAGTACGCCGATGGCGAGATCCGCACGGCCTCGGGGGACGTGACGATCCTCGACGTGGCCGGGGACCTCAGCGTCCGCACGGCCAGCGGGGACATCGACGTGGCGTCGGTCGGCGGGGACCTGCGGGCAGATTCGGCCTCGGGCGACCAGCGGGTCCACGCAGCAGCAGGCCCGGCGTCGCTCCACACGGCATCGGGCGACATCCGCATCGACCGGGCCGAGGCGTCCCTGGAGGTGCGGGCCGCCTCGGGCGACGTGCGGATAGGCCAGGCCCTCGGCGATCTCACGGCCCAGACGGCATCGGGCGACGTGCGGGCCGACTGCCTGCACCAGGGCAAGATGTCGGTCCAGTCCGCCGCCGGCGACATCACCCTCGGCGTGGCGCCCGGGACGCTGCTGCACGTCGACGCCCAGACCCTGAGCGGCGACACGAGCTCGGAGATCCCCCTGGACGAGGATGGCGGGGCGGATGCCGGGGCCGGCTCCGGCCGTGGGGGCAGTCCGGTCGTTGAGCTGCGGGCCAAGACCGTGAGCGGCGACATCCGGGTCGTGCGCGCACCCGTGGAGCGCTGACAGCCCAGAGGAAGCCCCCCTCCGATCCCCTGTCCCCCAATCCACTGTCCCCCTGATCCCGTATCCCCCCCCGATCCCACGAGCGGAGCCGACCATGCACCCCTACGCCAGCCACGCCATAGTCAGCCAGCGGACCGACGAGCTGCGGTCGGCGGCCACTGCCAGCCGAGCCGCCCGCCGGTCCGGCGGCCGCCGCAGCCCCATCATGGCCGCCCTCCCGGCCCGGCCTGGCACGGCCGCGCGGCCCATGGCCGCGGTCCCGGCCCGGCCCGGCGCCCCCGCACGACCCGACGCCGCCGTCCCGGTCGGGCCCGGCGCCGCCGGACGGCCCGGCCACGGCCTGCGCCAGAGGCTGGGCTGGTGGCTCGTCACGGCCGGTCTCGGCCTCATGGCCAAGCCCGGGTGAGGAGCCCCGCCGCGGTCACCGCCTCGGCGACGGCAGCATGGAGCTCGGCGTGCACGGCGACGTTGGCCTTGCGCTCCGTGCGGACGCGCAGCAGGAGGCACCCCCCCGCCTCCATCGCCCGGGCGAGGGCAGGGCGAAGAGACGGCATCCCGTCGACCTCCGTGACCCCCGCCCCATACGCTTCGGCCACCCTTGCCAGGTCCACGTCCTGAGGAGTGCCGAACAGCCGCTCGAACTGGCCGCCCTCGAGCACCTCGGCCTGGGGCAGGAACGAGAAGATCCCGCCCCCCCCGTTGTCGACCACCACGAGGGTGACAGCCAGCCCGGCCTCGGCCGCGCCCAGCAGGGCGCCGGCGTCGTGGAGGAAGGCCAGGTCCCCGAGGAGGGCCACCGTCGGTGAGCCGCCCGTCCCTGCCGCCACGCCGAGGGCAGTCGAGACCGTGCCGTCGATGCCGTTGGCCCCCCGGTTGGAGAGGACCCGGGGGGGGCTCCGCTCCGGCCGCCCGTACCACTCCACGTCCCGGACCGGCATCGACGACGCCAGCACCAGCGTGGCGCCGGGCGGCAGGGCGGAGAGCAGGGTCCGGGCCACCCCGGGCTCGGTCACGTCGCTGCGCCGGCCCAGCACGGCATCGATGGCCTGCTGGGCGACGCTCTCGGCCCTGGTCCACCGGTCGAGCCAGCCACCCTCCCCGGAGCCGACCCGGGCCCCGCCGGCGCCCCCCGGACCGGTCCGGGCAGCCACCGCCCGGCATAGCTCCGTGGGACCGGCCCGCACCACCGTGGAGGCGGTGCGCTGAGGGTCGGACCAGGCCCACCAGGGGTCGACCACCAGTTGCTGCACCCCCTCGCCGAGGGACCCGAGCCATCCGGACAGCGCGCCGGACGCCCACGGCTCTCCGAGGCGGACGACGACCTCGGGCCGGTGGGACGAGGCGAACCCCGGGCAGCGCAGCAGCGCGTCGGCCGCCGCCACCGTCCCATGCCGCGGCAACCGGGCCCCCGAACGGGGGTCGGCCAGCACGGGCCAGCCGAGCGCTCCGGCCATGGCGTGCACGGCCGTCGGGTCCCCCGAGCCGGCCCCGGCCACCACCAGACCCCGGCGCCCCCGCCAGCCCGCAACCTCGGCCACGACGTCCGCCGGCGGCCCGGCGGCGGGGGGCGGCCAGGCGGCGGG
>JBOGGR010000007.1:0-6965 GCA_050744025.1 Acidimicrobiales bacterium | reverse complement strand
TAGTGGGTCTTGTTCTCCTCGTGGTCCCGGATCACGTGGCAGACGTCCTGGCACATGAAGCACTCGATGCACTTGCGGAACTCCTGGCCCCGCTCGACGTCGACCTGCTGCATGCGGTAGCCGCCGGGCGGCGGCGGGTCGGGCGCGAAGGCCGGCACCCGCTTGGCCATGGCGTAGTTGAAGCTCACGTCGGTCACCAGGTCACGGATGATGGGGAACGTCCGCATGGGGGCGACGGTGATGGGCTCGTCGGGCAGCTCGTCCACCCGGGTCATGCACAGGAGCCGGGGCCTGCCGTTGATCTCGGCCGAGCACGACCCGCACTTGCCGGCCTTGCAGTTCCAGCGGCACGCCAGGTCCGGCGCCTCGCCGGCCTGTAGTCGGTGGACGACGTCGAGCACGACCTCGCCCTCGTTGGCCGGCAGGATGTAGTCGGCGAACGCGCCGCCGCTCTCGTCGCCGCGCCAGACGCGCAGGGTCACCGTCGGGCCGGCATCGTCGGCCGCCGGCATGCTCGTCTCGGGGTCCGGCGCGAGGGCGGCAGGCTCGGTGGTCATCAGTGTCCCTCCTCGAGGAGCTCCTGCAGCTCGGCCGGGGGCTGCGGCAGCGGTTCCGGGCCGATGTGGATGGGGGCGGTGTAGCCGCGCCGGTCGGTCTGACGTTGGATGAAGTTGACCTTGCCCAGCTCGGGGTCGGCCTTCGGGTAGTCGTCCCGGGTGTGCCCACCGCGGCTCTCCTTGCGGTGGAGTGCCCCCTGGGCGATGGCGGTGGACACGGTGAGGAGGGACGGGAGGTCGGTGGTGAGGTTCCACCCAGGGTTGTAGGCGCGGCCGCCGCGGACCGACACCTTCCCCGTGCGCTCCTTCAGCTCCTCGAGCTTCTCCAGGGCCTGCTCGAGCTCGGGCCCGGTACGGATGATGCCGACGAGTGCCTGCATGGTCCTCTGAAGGTCCTGGTGGATCTCGTACGGGTTCTCCCCGCCGTCGCGGCCGAAGGCCGACACGGCGTCGGCCACGACTGACTCGATCTCGGCGGCGCCGACCGACGGCTCGCCCGTTCGCCCCTCGGCGTGGTCCGACGCTCCGATCCCGGCGCGTCGGCCGAAGACGAGGAGGTCCGACAACGAGTTGCCGCCGAGCCGGTTGGCGCCGTGCATGCCGCCGGCGACCTCGCCGGCGGCATAGAGGCCGGCGACGGTCGAAGCGGCGGTCTCGGCATCTACGCGCACCCCGCCCATCATGTAGTGGCAGGTCGGGCCGACCTCCATCGGCTCGGCGGTGATGTCGACCCCGGCCAGCTCCATGAACTGGTGGTACATGGAGGGCAGCCGCCGCCGGATGTACTCGGCCGACCGGCGGCTGGCGATGTCGAGGAAGACCCCGCCGTGGGGGCTGCCCCGGCCGGCCTTGACCTCGCTGTTGATGGCCCGGGCCACCTCGTCTCGGGGGAGCAGGTCGGGGGTCCGGCGGTTGTTGCGCTTGTCGGCGTACCAGCGGTCGGCCTCCTCCTCGGTGTCGGCCGTCTCCGCCGCGTAGTACTCGGGGACGTAGTCGAACATGAAGCGGCGCCCCTCGGCGTTGCGCAGCACGCCGCCGTCGCCCCGCACGCTCTCGGTGACGAGGATGCCCCGGACCGACGGGGGCCACACCATCCCGGTCGGGTGGAACTGGACGAACTCCATGTCCATGAGGTCGGCCCCCGCCCACAGGGCCAGCGAGTGGCCGTCGCCCGTGTACTCCCAGCTGGCCGACGTGACCCGGAAGGCCTTGCCGATGCCCCCTGTGGCCAGCACCACGGCCTTCGCCTTGAACAGGACGAAGCGCCCCGACTCCCGCCAGTACCCGAGCGCACCGGTCACCTGGCCGCGGTCGAGCAGGAGGCGCACGATCACGCACTCCATGAACACGTCCATGCCGAGGGCCACGGCCCGCTGCTGGAGCGTCCTCACCATCTCCAGCCCGGTCCTGTCCCCGACGTGGGCGAGGCGGGCGTAGCGGTGTCCGCCGAAGTCGCGCTGGCTGATGAGCCCCTCGGGGGTGCGGTCGAAGACGGCGCCCCAGCTCTCTAGCTCCAGCACCCGCTCCGGCGTCTCCTGGGCGTGCAGCTGGGCCATGCGCCAGTTGGCCAGCATCTTGCCGCCCCGCATCGTGTCGCGGAAGTGGACCTGCCAGTTGTCCTCGGGCCAGACGTTGCCGAGGGCGGCGGCGATGCCTCCCTCGGCCATCACCGTGTGGGCCTTGCCGAGGAGCGACTTGCACACCACCCCGGTGCGCACGCCGGCCTGCTGCGCCTCGATGGCGGCCCGGAGGCCCGCCCCGCCGGCCCCGATGACGAGGATGTCGAGCTCGTGGGTCTCGATGTCGACGCTGCCGGCCACGCCAGCCTCCTCAGAAGAACCGTGGGTCGTGGATCGTCCCCGAGGCCGCCAGCCACACGTAGAAGTCGGCCCAGGCCACCCAGAAGAGCGAGAGCCAGGCGTAGAGCATGTGGTGCTTGTTGAGCACGGACAGGCGCCGCCAGACCCAGTGGCGGACCGGGGCCCGGGAGAACTGGTTGAGCCGGCCGCCGCACAGGTGCCGGCACGAGTGGCACGACAGGGTGTAGAGCCAGATGAGCACGGCGTTGGCGAGGAGGATGAGGCTGCCGAGGCTCATGCCGCCGCCGTCGGGGAAGCGGAACGCGGTGATGGCGTCCCAGGACAGGATGACGGCGAAGATCACGCCGAAGTACCAGGCGTAGCGGTGGACGTTCTGGAAGACGAGCGGGAAGCGGCTCTCGCCGGTGTAGCGGGCCTTGGCGTCGGCCACGCCGCAGGCAGGCGGGGACCACCAGAACGCCCGGTAGTACGACTTGCGGTAGTAGTAGCAGGTCAGGCGGAAGCTGAGGGGGAAGATCAGCACGGCCAGGGCCGGGTACGTCCACCAGGACGGGATGATCGGGCCGTACACGTACTGGCAGGTGGAGACGAGGCATGGGGAGTAGAAGGGGGACAGCAGGGGGTTGGAGTAGTAGTTGCCGTTGCGCAGCGCGGCCCAGAGGCCGTACGCGACGAAGCCGGTGAGGGCCAGCACCGTCGCCACCGGCTGGACCCACCAGCGGTCCTGGCGCAGCGTGGAGGTCGCGGGCCCTCCGCGGACCCCTCCGATGGTGACCGGCGTCGCCGGCCCCTGCTCCACCGTGGTCATGCGTGCATGTTGTCATCCAACGCCCCGGATGCGGTAGTCGGAGGGACTGCGCGTAGGCTCGGAGACGATGACCTCTCGACCGGCAACCCTCGGCCAGCTCCGGGACTCGGGGTGGTCCTCCACCAGCGTCAAGGACGAGGTCCGGCGCAACGCCATGGCCCGCATAGCCGACGGCCGGCCCATCGTCGAGGGGGTCCTCGGCTTCGACGACACCGTCCTGCCGGCCCTCGAGAACGCGGTCCTGGCCGGCCACGACGTGATCTTCCTCGGGGAGCGGGGCCAGGCCAAGACCAGGATGATCCGCTCGCTCACGGGCCTCCTGGACGAATGGCTCCCGATCGTGGCCGGCTCGGAGATAAACGACGACCCCTATAGCCCGGTCTCCCGCCACGGGAGGGACCTCGTCGCCGAGCGGGGGGACGACACCCCCGTCGAGTGGGTCCACCGGGACCACCGCTTCGGGGAGAAGCTGGCCACCCCCGACACGTCGGTGGCCGACCTCATCGGCGAGGTCGATCCGATCAAGGTGGCCGAGGGCCGTTACCTGTCGGACGAGCTGACGCTCCACTACGGGCTGGTCCCGCGCACCAACCGGGGCATCTTCGCCGTCAACGAGCTCCCCGATCTGGCAGAGCGGATCCAGGTCGGCCTGCTCAACATCATGGAGGAGCGCGACGTCCAGGTCCGCGGCTACAAGATCAGGCTGCCCCTCGACATCCTGCTGGTTGCGTCGGCCAACCCGGAGGACTACACCAACCGGGGGCGGATCATCACCCCGCTGAAGGACCGCTTCGGCGCCCAGATCCGCACCCACTACCCGCTCGACGTGGCCACCGAGCTGGCCGTGGTCGGCCAGGAGGCGCGCCCGTTCGTGGCCGCCGGGACGAGGGTCCAGGTACCGCCGTTCATGGAAGAGGTGGTGGCCACGATGAGCCAGCTGGCCCGGCAGAGCCCGGCCATCAACCAGCGCTCGGGGGTGTCGGTCCGCCTCAGCATCGCCAACCACGAGACGCTGGTGGCCAACGCCGCCCGGCGGGCCCTGCGCCTCGGCGAGGCCGACGTGGTGCCGAGGGTGAGCGACCTCGACGCCCTCGCGGCCTCCACCGCTGGCAAGGTCGAGGTCGAGAGCCTGGAGGAGGGGCGGGACGGCCAGGTCATCGAGCGCCTGGTCCACTCGGCCGTCCTCACGGTCTGGAAGGCCCGCTTCCCCCGGGACCAGCTCCGGGAGGCGGCCGAGGCCTTCGACGAGGGGGCCGCCGTCCATGCCGGCGACGACGTGCCGTCGGCCGCATACCTGGACGCGCTGGGCGCCCTGCCCGCCCTGCGTGGCCCGGTGATGGCGCTGGCCGGGAGCGAGACCCCGGCCGCCGTCGCGAGCGCCGCCGAGTTCGTGCTGGAGGGCCTGCACCTGTCCAAGCGCCTCAACAAGGAGGCCGCCGGGGGCCGGGCCACGTACCGGGGCCGGGGGTAGGGACGGTGGCGCGGCCGGGGCCCGCGCCAGGGCTCGGACGGGCCCGCAGCTGATGCCCTCGCGCTACCGCTACTCACGCTGGGACGGCGCCCAGGCCGGCTTCGACCTCGAGGCCGAGGACGTCCTCTCCGAGATCACCGACGACCTCCTCTACCACGGCGACCTCAACGCCGCATTGAAGCGACTCCTCCAGTCGGGCTTCCGTGACCGGGCCGACGAGCGGGTGGCGGGGCTGCGCGAGCTCCTGGAGCGCCTGCGCCGCCGGCGCCGCGACGAGCTGGAGCGCTACGACCTGGGCGGGGTCTACGACGACGTCGCCGAGGCCCTCCGGGAGGTGATGGACACCGAACGGGCCGGGCTGGACCACCTGGTCGATGAGGCCCGGGCCTCGGGGGACCAGCGCCGGGCCGAGATCACCGAGCAGCTGGCCGCCGAGCGGCGCACGCAGCTCGACCTCGTGCCGGCGGACCTGGCCGGGCGGGTCCGGGCCCTCCAGGCCTACGAGTTCACCTCGACCGAGGCGAGGGAGCGCTTCGACCAGCTCCTGGACCAGCTCCGCAGCCAGCTGTTGCAGAGCTACGTGAACCAGGTGGCAGGCGCCCTCCGCCAGCCCGACCCGGCCCAGCTGGAGCGAACGAAGGACATGTTCGACGCCCTCAACAAGATGATCGAGCAGCGCCAGGCCGGCCGGCGCCTCGACCCGAGCTTCGAGTCGTTCATGGAGCGCTTCGGCGACCTCTTCCCCGGCCGGCCGCGGAACCTCGACGAGCTGCTGGAGCAGCTTGCCCGCCAGATGGCGGCGATGCGGTCGCTGCTCGAGTCGATGACGCCCGAGCAGCGGGCCCAGCTCCAGGGCCTGGCCGACAGCCTGCTCGAGGACCTGGACCTGCGCTGGCAGGTGGAGCGCCTGGCCGCCAACCTGGAGAGCGCCTTCCCGGACGCCGGGTGGGGCCGGCAGTGGGCGTTCAGCGGGACCGACCCGCTCAGCCTGGCCGAGTCGGTGGGGGTCATGGAGACCCTCTCGGACCTCGACCAGCTGGAGAACCTGCTCCGCTCGGCCCGCAGCCCGGGGGCGCTGGCCGACGTGGACGTCGAGCGGGCCCGCCAGCTCGTAGGTGACGACGCGGCCCGCTCCCTCGACCGCCTGGCCCAGGTGGCACGCATGCTGGAGGAGGCGGGGCTCATCGAGCAGCGGGAGGGCCGTTTCGAGCTGACCCCGCGGGGGATGCGCCGGATCGGCCAGAACGCCCTCGCCGACCTGTTCTCGCGCCTCGCCAAGGACCGCCTCGGCCGCCACGACACCGACCTCTCCGGCATCGGCCACGAGCGTGAGCACTCGACCAAGCCGTACGAGTGGGGCGACCCGTTCAACCTCAACATCGGCCAGACGGTCCGCAACGCCATACATCGGTCCGGCGCCGGCACGCCGGTCTCCCTTCACCCCGACGACTTCGAGGTCGAGCGGACCGAGTCCCTCACACGGTCGTCCACCGTGCTCATGATCGACCTGTCGCTGTCCATGCCCATGCGGGACAACTTCCTCGCGGCCAAGAAGGTGGCCATGGCCCTGCACTCGCTGATCTCGACGCGCTACCCGAGGGACTTCCTCGGCCTCGTCGGCTTCAGCGAGGTGGCGAGGGAGCTGGCGCCGCGCCAGCTACCAGAGGTCTCCTGGGACTTCGTCTACGGGACGAACATGCAGCACGCGTTCCTGCTGGCCCGGCGCATGCTGGCTCGCCAGAGCGGGTCCAGGCAGATCATCATGATCACCGACGGGGAGCCCACTGCCCACGTGCTCCCGGACGGCAGCGTCTTCTTCAACTACCCGCCGGTGCCCGAGACCGTCGACGCCACCCTGGCCGAGGTGCTCCGCTGCACACGTGAGGGCATCCGCATCAACACGTTCATGCTCGACGCCACCAGCTACCTGCGGACGTTCGTGGAGAGGCTGGCCCGCCTCAACCGCGGCCGGGCCTTCTTCACCACGCCCGAGACGCTCGGCGACTACGTGCTGGTCGACTTCCTGGAGCACAAGCGCCAGTTGCGGGGATCCGGCAGGCGCCGGCCAGGAGCTGCCTGACCCGCTCCGCGCGCCGGGCCTCTTTCTCGAAATGGCGCCCGGTCGCCCCGAGGCCCGTGCCCTCTCCCGGGCGGTGGAGCCGAGGAAGCCGCCTACCGCCCGTGGCCCTCCGCCCGTCTACCGTCATAGTGGCCTCCCCGTCGAAGGGGAGGCCGGGACACCAGGAGGTCTCATGAACAGGACCGAGCTCATCGACAAGGTAGCGGCCGGAGCCGGGGTGGAGCGGGCC
>JBOGGR010000006.1:0-4650 GCA_050744025.1 Acidimicrobiales bacterium | reverse complement strand
TAGACGTGCAGTGGGGCTTCGCCATCTTCGGCGGGGGGATCGTGACCTCGGTGCTCCTGCTGCGGGCGATACAGGTCGGCCGCGCCCGCCAGGCCGAGGAGGAGCCGGGCGCCGACTTCCGCTTCGCCGGCCGGAGCGACGGGGCGGCCCGCTGATGGGCGTCCTCGATCCCATCAAGGGGTTCAAGGTGACCCTGTCCCAGGTGTTCCAGCCCAGGGTCACCACCCAGTACCCCGAGGAGAAGCGGCCCAAGCCCCCCCGCTTCCACGGCCGCCACGTCCTCAACCGCTACGAGGACGGGATGGAGAAGTGCATCGGCTGCGAGCTGTGCGCAGGCGTCTGCCCCGCCCGGTGCATATACGTGAGGGGCAAGGACAACCCTCCGGACGCCCCGGTGTCCCCCGGGGAGCGCTACGGGTTCGTCTACGAGATCAACTTCCTCCGCTGCATCCACTGCGACCTGTGCGTGGAGGCCTGCCCGACCGAGGCCATCACCGAGTCCAAGCTGTTCGCGTTCTCCTTCACGAACCGGGAGGACGCCGTCTACACAAGGGCCGAGCTGGTGGTGAGCGACGACGGGCGGCCCAAGGTCCTGCCGTGGGAGGACTGGCGGGAGGGCGACGACCTCATGACGTCGGGCTGGATGCGGGCCACGTCCCCATCGGGGGCGGCCCGCTTCGAGGGCGAGCGCCAGTGGTCCGGGGAGCTCGGCTACGGGGAGCGGCGGCCCGAGGTGGGCCAGTCGGCCGGGGCCGGCGGGGCCGCGGAGGCCGCGGCGGGGGGGGCCGGGGCCGGCGGGGCCGGCGGCTACTCCGTGCGGGAGCAGCAGGCCTACCACCTGCCGGGCCTCGTCGGGTTCATGGCCAGGCGCCGGGCCAAGCGGAGCGGGGTCAAGCCGGGCGGTCTGCTGCCCTTCGCCCCGCCCGACCCGAGGCCCAACCAGATAAAGGGGGCCCTCCGCCCCCCTCCCCCCCAGGGGCTCGTCGCCAAGATGCTGGACATGGTCAACGCCGGCCCGGTCCGGTTCGGGTCGGGCACCGGGTCGGGCGAGGCCGGCGCCGGCGGGGACGAGGGCAGCTGGCCCGACCGTGGCGCCGGCGGGGGCGGTGCCGGCGGGGGCGGTGCCGGCGGGGACGGTGCCGGCGGGGACGGTGCCGGCGGGGACGGCGGGGAGGAGGGAGGGCGCTGATGCACCCGCTCGCCGTCCTCCTCGGGGGCCCCCAGCTCCTCGGCGTGACCGTCCCCGACGGCATCACGTTCGCCGCGGCGGCCGTGATGTGCCTGGCAGGGGCCTTCGGGGTGGTGCTGTCGCGGAACCCGGTGCACTCGGCCCTGTTCCTCATCCTGACCCTGTTCGGCGTGGCAGTGCTCTTCGTGGAGCAGGACGCCCAGTTCCTGGCCGCCGTCCAGGTGATCGTGTACGCCGGGGCCATCGTGGTGCTGTTCCTCTTCGTAATCATGCTGATCGGGGTGGACCGGGAGGAGCGCCTGGCGGTCGAGCCCCTCAAGGGCCAGAGGGTGATCGGAGCCCTCCTCGGGCTGCTGGCCCTGGCCGAGGTGCTGCTGCTGGCGCGGGTCAGCTGGCCCACCGGTGCTCCGGCCGTGGCGGGCTCGGCCTCGGGCCCGGGGACCAACGTGGCGAAGCTGGGCCGGTCGGTGTTCACCACCTACCTGCTCCCGTTCGAGGTGACGTCGGTCCTGCTCGTCATCGCCGTGGTCGGGGCCGTGGTCCTGGCCCGCCGCCCCGGCGCCGCCCGCCGCCCGCCCGACGTGCCCGAGGAGGAGCCCCCCGCCGTGGATCAGGACACCCAGACGGGAGACGGTCCCACTACCGACGAGGAGGTGGCTCGATGAGCCTGGGCGGAGCCTGGTACCTGACGCTGGCGGCCGTCTTGTTCAGCATCGGGGCGATCGGCCTGCTCCTCCGGCGCAACGTCCTCGTCATGTTCATGTGCGTCGAGCTGATGCTGAACGCCGCCAACCTGACCTTCGTCACCTTCGCCCGGATGCTCGACGACATCGGTGGGCAGGCCCTGGTCTTCTTCGTCCTGGTCGTGGCGGCCGCCGAGGTGGTCGTCGGGCTCGGGATCATCGTCGCCATCTTCCGCCGCCGGGTCGGGGCCACCGCCGACGACCTCCACGTGCTCAAGGGCTAGAGGGCCCCTCCGCCGATGCTCTACGCGACCGCTGCCATCGTCCTGCTGCCCCTGGCCGGCTTCTTCGCCCTCCTCGTCGGGGGCAAGCGCCTCGGCAACCCCAAGGCAGGCTGGCTCGCCACCGGGGTCGTCGGCCTCTCGTTCGTCGCTGCGGCCATTGCCTTCGCGGGTCTCTACGAGCGCGCCCCGGGCCACCGGCTGTTCGTGCAGACGCTCTTCAGCTGGTTGCCGGTGTCGGGGCTGCACGTCGACGTCGCGTTCCGGACGGACCCGCTGTCGATGGTGATGGCCCTGTTCGTGACCGGCGTCAGCGCGGTCATCCACCTCTACTCGATCGGCTACATGGAGCACGACGAGAAGTTCTCGAAGTTCTTCGTCTACTTCAACCTTTTCGTCTTCTCGATGCTGCTCCTCGTGCTCGCGAACAACTTCGTGCTCACCTTCGTCGGTTGGGAGGGGGTCGGTGCTTGCTCCTACTGGCTGATCGCGTTCTGGTTCGACCGGGACATCGCGGCCAGCGCTGGCAAGAAAGCGTTCATCTACAACCGCGTGGGCGACTTCGGCTTCCTCCTCGCGATGTTCTTCATGTTCTCCTCCACGGGCACGCTGTCCTACGGCGGGGTGTTCGCAGCGGTCGGGAGCGGGCGCCTCGGCGGCACCACCGCCACAGCGGTGGCGCTGCTGCTGTTCATGGGGGCGGTCGGGAAGTCCGCCCAGATCCCGCTGTTCCCCTGGCTCCTCGACGCGATGGAGGGCCCGACCCCGGTCTCGGCGCTCATCCACGCGGCCACCATGGTGACGGCCGGCGTCTACTTGATGGTGAGGATCAGCCCGATACTCGCCGTCACGCCGGTGTCGAGCCTCATCATCGCCGTCTTCGGGGTGGTGACCGCCTTCGTCGCCGCGGCTGCGGCGTGCGCCCAGCAGGACATAAAGAAGGTCCTGGCATTCTCGACGGTGTCCCAGCTCGGCTACATGTTCTTCGCCGTGGGATCAGGGGCGTACACGGCGGCCATCTTCCTCATGGTGACCCATGCCTTCTACAAGGCGCTGCTCTTCCTCGGGGCAGGCTCGGTCATCCACGGCCTGCGCGACGAGCAGGACCTCAAGAAGATGGGCGGCCTGGCCCGCTACATGCCGGTGACGGCCTTCACCTTCTTCATCGCCTGGTTCGCCATCGCCGGGGTCCCACCGTTCTCGGGCTTCTGGTCAAAGGGCGACGTCCTCCTCAACACCTTCCCACAGGGCCACATCGTCTTCGCCCTCGGGGAGTTCACGGTGGCCCTCACCGCCTACTACATCGGGCGGGAGTTCTGGCTGTGCTTCTTCGGCGAAGAGCGCTGGAAGCGGATCGCAGAGCTCGCCGGCGCCCCCCCCGGCGGCCATGGGGCCGGAGGGCAGGCCGGGAGATGGAGACCCCACGAGTCCCGGCCGGTCATGACCCTCCCCCTGGTGGCCCTGGCGGTGGCCTCCTTCTTCGGCGGGTTCATCGACCTTCCCTTCCATCCCAACTGGACCTTCCTCGAGCACTGGCTGGCCCCGGTGGTAGGGCCCTTCCAGTACAGGTTCCCCCTGGGCCTGTCGTGGACGGTCGGCCTTCCCGTGCTCGACGGGGTGGTGGCCCTGCTCGGGGTGGCCCTCGTCACCGCCCTGTGGCTGCGCCACTCCGAGCGCCCGGCCCTGGAGCCCCTGATCCTGCGCAAGGGCTGGTTCCTGGACGACGCCTACGACGCGACCGTAGGTCGCCCGGGCTTCCGAGCCGCCGGCTTCGCCGCGGACACCGTCGACCCGCTGGTCATCGACGGCGCGGTGAACGGCTCGGCCCGGCTGATCCGCCGGGCCGGCGCCCGGATGCGGACCGTCCAGACCGGCTACGTTCGCAACTACGCCCTGGGGATCGCCGCAGGGGCCGTAGCCATCCTGGCCTGGCTCCTGTCCCGGGCGGGGGTGTAGGTCGTGCCGGTCACCTCCAGCCAGCACGACTACCTGCTGACCGCCGTGGTCATGGTGCCCGCGGTGGCCGCTCTCGTCGTGGCCTTCCTGCCCGGCGCCAGGGCCCGTCTGGTCCACTCGGTGGGGGTGGTCACGGCGGTGGCCACCTTCGTGCTCGCCATCGTCATCGGTGTCGTCTTCCAGGCGGGGACCCCGGGCTTCCAGATGGTGGTGGACTACTCCTGGGTCGGCGCCTTCGGCATCTCCTTCCACCTCGGGGTCGACGGGATCTCGCTGTTCCTGGTCCTGCTCACCTCCGCCCTCTTCCCGGTCGCCCTCATCTGGACGGGGGTACGGGAGAACGTCAAGGGGTTCGTGGGCTGGATGCTGCTCCTGGAGGCCGCCTGCATGGGCAGCTTCCTTTCGCTCGACCTCTTCCTCTTCTTCGTCTCCTTCGAGCTGAGCCTTGTCCCGATGTACTTCATCATCGGGGGATGGGGCTTCGAGCGGCGCGGCTACGCCGCCATCAAGTTCTTCCTCTACACCTTCCTCGGCTCTGCCC
>JBOGGR010000005.1:0-3276 GCA_050744025.1 Acidimicrobiales bacterium | reverse complement strand
AGCCCCGCCACCTTCCCCCGCCCCCTCGCCGTCGTGCGGGCGGTCGTGGACACCCCGGCCGCCGGGCTGCTCTCCCCGGCCACCCTGGCGGCCGGGATCCGGGCCTACCGGGCCCTCACCCGGGCGGCCGCCGTCCTCGAGACGTGGGCGGCGGCCACGGTCCCTCCGGGCGCCGCCCCCCGCCAGGTGGTGCTGGCCGGCCCCCGGTCGTTCTGCGCCGGCGTGGAGCGGGCCATCGAGGTCGTGGAGCGGGCGCTGGAGCGCTTCGGCCACCCGGTCTACGTGCGCCGCCAGATCGTCCACAATGTCCATGTGGTCCGCGATCTCGAGGCCCGCGGCGCCGTGTTCGTGGAGGAGCTGGACGAGGTCCCCGACGGGGCGACCGTCGTCTTCGCCGCCCACGGCGTGGCCCCGACGGTGAGGGATCAGGCCCGGGCCAAGGACCTCCACGTCGTGGACGCCACCTGCCCCCTCGTGGCCAAGGTCCACGCCGAGACCCGGCGCTTCTCGCGCAAGGGGTACCAGATCGTGCTGGTCGGCCACGCCGGCCACGAGGAGATCGAAGGCACCATGGGCGAGGCGCCCGGCGCCATCCAGCTGGTGCAGGACCCGACCGACGTGGCAGGGGTGGTGGTCGACGACCCGGCCAAGGTCGCCTTCCTCACCCAGACCACCCTTGCCACCGACGAGGTCGCCGGCGTGGTCGAGGAGCTCCGGGGCCGGTTCCCGGACCTGGTCGGGCCGGCGGCGGACGACATCTGCTACGCCACCCAGAACCGCCAGGAGGCGGTGCGGGCGGTGGCCGGCGAGTGCGACCTGGTGCTGGTCGTGGGCTCCCCCAACTCCTCCAACTCCAACCGCCTGGTCGAGGTCGTCCAGCGCCAGGGCCGCCCCGCCCACCTGCTCGACGACGCCGGCGAGCTGGACCTTGCCTGGCTGGCCGGGGCCGGCACCATCGGCGTCACCGCCGGCGCCTCGGCCCCGGAGTCCATGGTCGACGGCGTGATCGCTGCCTTGAGAAGCCTCGGCCCAGTCGAGGTGACCCACCGCTCGGTCACCACCGAGACCGTCCAGTTCCCCCTACCAACGGAGGTCCGTTGAAATGGCGATCCCCCTGCGCCAGAACATGGCAGTTGCGAGCTACCTCGTGCGACAGAAGCTGGCCCGCCGCAAGTACTTCCCGCTCATCGTCGAGCTGGAGCCGCTGTTCGTCTGCAACCTGGCCTGCCCGGGCTGCGGCAAGATCCAGTACCCGACCGAGATCCTGCGCCAGCGGGTGAGCGTCGACGACGCAGTCGCAGCCATCGAGGAGTCGGGGGCCCCGATGGTGTCGATCGCCGGCGGCGAGCCGCTGCTGCACCCCGACATCGAGCAGATGGTGGGCGAGCTGATCAAGCACAAGAAGTTCGTCTACCTCTGCACCAACGCGGTCCTCCTGCAGCGCAAGATGGACCGGTTCACCCCGTCGCCCCGCTTCTCGTGGGCGGTGCACCTGGACGGGCTGCGGGAGCGCCACGACCAGGCCGTGGACCGGGAGGGAGTGTTCGACACGGCCGTGGCCGCCATCCGGGAGGCCAAGGCCAGGGGGTTCCGGGTCACCACCAACTCGACCTTCTTCAACACCGACTCGCCCAAGACCGTGCGCGACGTCCTCGACTTCCTGAACGACGACCTGAAGGTCGACGCGATGATGATCTCCCCCGCCTACGCCTACGAGAAGGCGCCCGACCAGGAGCACTTCCTCGGCGTGACCCAGACCCGGGAGCTGTTCAAGGAGGCGTTCGCCGACGGCCGGCGCAAGCGCTGGCGCTTCAACCACAGCCCTCTCTTCCTCGACTTCCTCGAGGGCAAGCAGGACTACCAGTGCACGCCGTGGGGGATCCCGAGCTACTCGGTGTTCGGCTGGCAGAGGCCCTGCTACCTCATGGCCGACGGCTACACCAAGACCTACAAGGAGCTGATCGAGACGACCGACTGGGAGCGCTACGGGCGCGGCCGGGACCCCCGCTGCGCCAACTGCATGGCCCACTGCGGCTACGAGCCGACGGCTGTGCTGGCCACCACGAAGTCCCTCCGCCAGTCCCTGCGGGCCGCCGCCGGCACCCATTGAGGGCCGGTTAGGCTCGGAATATGGCCGCCCAGGACCGCCCCGACCGGGGCCGCTCGCACCAGGCCCGCCCCGACCAGGCCCGCCCCGACCGCTCGCACCAGGCCCGCCCCGACCGGGAGGCCCGCCCCGACCAGGGCCACGGGGTGACCTTCTACCGGGAGGCCGACTCCGACCCCAACGCCCTGGCCGGCCAGCGGGTCGCAGTCATCGGCTACGGCAACCTCGGGTCGTCGATGGCGCTCAACCTGCGCGACGCCGGCCTCGACGTCGTGGTGGGCAACCTGGACGACGAGTACCGCCCCCGGGCCGCGGCCGACGGCTTCGAGGTCCTCGACATCGCCGATGCCACCGCCCAGGCCGACATCGTCTACCTGCTGATCGCCGACGAGACGATACCCGGGTGCTTCGCCGGCGCCGTGGCCCCGGCCCTCGTCCCCGGCTCGGCCTTGTGCTTCGCCTCCGGCTACTGCCTCGCCTACGGCCTCGTCGACGTGCCCGAGGGCATGGACGTCCTGCTCCTCGCCCCCCGCATGGGCGGCGAGGTGGTCCGCCGGGCGGCCACCGGTGGCCCAGGCTTCGTCAGCTACGTGTCGGTGGAGCGCGACGCCACCGGCAAGGGCCTGACCCGCCTCCTCGGCCTGGCCGCGGCCTCCGGGTCGCTGCGCCGGGGCGCCCTGGCGCTGACCGCGGCGGAGGAGGCGACCCTCGACCTCATGGTTGAGCAGACCGTCGGCCCCTACCTGGGCGTGGCCATCCAGCACGCCTTCGCCCTCGGCCTGCAGGCTGGCCTGCCCGCCGAGGCGCTGGTGCTGGAGCTCTACATGTCCGGCGAGATGTCGGAGGTCCTGCGGGGATTCGCCGAGGAGGGGTTCTTCAAGTCGGTGACAGCGCACGGCCTCGTCGCCGCCTACGGGGGGTTCCTCCGGACCATGGCCGTGGACGGGACGGCCATGCGCCAGCTCTTCGAGGCGGTGCTGGAGGACATCCGCTCAGGCGGGTTCGCGACCAAGCTCCAGGAGGAGGAGGCCAAGGGCTACCCGGCCCTCGCCGCCCTGGACGCCATCACGGCCGGCACCGATCCCATGTCCCAGGCCGAAGCCAGGGTCCGGGCTGCGCTCGCCCGCTGAGCCGCCGCGCGACGAGGGCGGCCCGTCGCCCGGGCCGGC
>JBOGGR010000004.1:0-3832 GCA_050744025.1 Acidimicrobiales bacterium | reverse complement strand
GCCGGCCCGGGCGCCGCGGCCGACGCCGGCCCGGGCGCCGCCGGCCCCCCGGCCAGCCGGCTGAGCCCCCGGATGGCCGCCGCCGCCCGGGACGTGTGCTCGTCCCGGAGCGCCTGGTAGCTGGCCTCGTCCATCTCGCCGGCGAGCCGCTCCCGGTCCAGGTCGACCAGGGCCCGGAGCGCCCGGTCCCGCTCCTCCGCGAGCGATCCGGCGTCGCCGGCCTGCTCCTCCGCCTTCAACCTCGCAGCGCCTCCTCGACCAGGGCCCGGTCCTCGTCGCTGGCCCGGACGGCGGCCCCTCCGCGCCGGCGCCGGACCTCGAACAGGGCGAGGAGCGCACCCACCGCCACCGCCACCAGGACCGCGGGGAGCACCCACACCAGGGCCCCCGGGCCCGAGCTCGGCGGGGCGAGCAGGATAGCGGGACCGTAGCTGGCCTCCACCGCCCGCTCGACCGCCCGGTCGCTCCGCCCCGCTCTCACCTGGGCGGCCACGAACTGGCGGATGGCCACGGCCGAAGCGGCGTTGGACTCGGCCACCGACAGGTCGGCGCAGCTGGGGCAGCCGATCACCTGGTCCAGGGCGGCGATGCGCTGGGCCGGGGTGCGGGGGCCGGCGCCGGCGAGCGCCCCGCTGCCCAGGGTCAGGCCCACGGCCAGCAGCACTGCGAGGACGGCCCAGCTGAGCCACGGCCAGGGGAGGGGCCACCCGCCGGTGGCCGGCAGGCCGGCCCGGCGGCCGGAGCGAAGGGGCGGGCCGTCCACTCAGTACCCCTTCGCCTTGGCCAGGGCCACGAGCTGGTCCAGGCTCCGGGCCGTGACCTGGCTGTCGATCTTGGTGAGGATCGTGCCGTCCGGGGAGATCAGGAACGAGGTCGGCTGGTCGCGCACCCCGTAGTGGAGGGCGATCTGGCCTCCCGGGTCGGCCACCGTCGGGTACGGGACCCGGTCGCGGCGGACGAAGCGGAGGGCCGACGAAGTGTTGTCGTCGTACACGATCCCGACGACCTCGGCGTCCCCGGTGGCCTCGTGCTGGCTGGCGAAGGCGTCCAGCTGGGGCTGCTCGGCCTGGCACGGCGGGCACCAGCTGGCGAAGAAGTCGAGCAGGACGAACTTCCCGCGCAGCGCCGCGAGCTTCACGGGAGGTCCCCCGCCGAGCGGCGCTGCACCTGACAGGGCAGGCGCCGGCTCGCCGATCAGCGGGGTCCGGGCCGCCACGTCGTTGGCGCCAGGGGAGATGGCGAACACCGCGATCAGCCCCGCCACCACCACCCCGGCGGCCGCCGCTGCCAGGCGGATGCGGCTCACTGCGGCACCGGCACGCCCGGCGGGAGCGGGGCGCGGGACGGGTCCGTGGACGGCTGCCATTCCTCCAGAGCGCCGTCAGGGGAACGGTCCTGACCCCCGGAGCGCCGGCGGCGGGAGCGGGGGGCGGCCGCCAGCGCCGTCCCGATGGCCACGATCGCGGTCCCGATCCACAGCCAGCTCACGAGGGGCTGGACGATGACGCCCAGCAGGATGGGGCCCCCCGGCCCCTGGGGCGGCCCGTCGTACGTGACGTAGACGTCGCTGCGCAGCCCGGCCGAGATGGACGGCGAGCCCACCCCCTGGGGGTCGGTCCCGAACCGGCTGATCCCGGGGTGGAGCACGCCGCGCCCCGCCACCTCGACGTCGGCGACCTGCTCTGTGCGGGCAGGGGTCACCACGGTATGGGTGCCCCGGTAGGTGAGGGTGTGGTCGAGGACCCGTGTCGGGCGGCCCTTGGCCAGCTGGACCTGCGTCCGGTGGCCGAACGACAGGCTGGCCGCCAGCGCCACGCCGATCACGACCACGCCGAGGTGCACGACCATGCCGCCGTTGGCCCGGCCCACCAGGCCCCGCAGCAGCCCGGCCCCGCCCTTCGCCTGGGCCCGGGTCGACAGGGCGAGCTGGCGGAGGGCGGACACCCCGGCGAAGGCCCCGAGGCCGAACGCCAGCAGCGGGGCCAGGCCCCGGATGCCGGCCAGCGCGCTGCCGAGGATCGTGAGGACGCCGGCCCAGGCGGGCAGGACCAGGCGGGCCCGCAGGAGCGCCGGGGACGACCGGCGCCAGGACAGCACGGGGCCCACGGCCATGAAGAAGAGCAGCGCCAGGCCGATCGGCGTGGTCATGGCGTCGAAGTAGGGCCGGCCCACCGTGAGCGACTGGCCGTTCAGGGCCTGCACGAAGAGCGGGAACACGGTGCCGAGGAGGACCACGAAGGCGAACGCGGCGAAGAGGAGGTTGTTGACGAGGAACCCCCCCTCGCGGGAGAGCGGCGTGTCGATGCTGGCCCCCGACCGGAGGCGGTCGCCCCGCCAGCCGATGAGGCCCACCGACGCCAGGACGACGGCGCCGAAGAAGCCGATCAGCACCGGGCCCAGGTCGGAGTTGGAGAAGGAGTGGACGGACTCGAGCACGCCCGACCGGGTGAGGAACGTCCCGAGGATCGTGAGGCTGAACGTGGCCATGAGGAGCGAGAGGTTCCACACCCGCAGCAGGCCCCTTCGTTCCTGCGCCATCACCGAGTGCAGGTACGCGGTGGCGCACAGCCACGGGAGGAACGCCGCGTTCTCGACCGGGTCCCAGGCCCAGAACCCGCCCCACCCGAGCACCTGGTACGACCACCACGCACCCAGCACGATGCCGACGCCGAGGAACCCCCACGCGAAGAGCGTCCAGCGCCGGGTCTCGACGAGCCAGCCCTCCCCCAGGCGGCCGGTCACGAGGGCGCCGACGGCGAACGCGAACGGGATGGTGAAGCCGACGAACCCGAGGTAGAGGAGCGGCGGGTGGATGACGACCAACGGGTTGTTCTGGAGCAGGGAGTTGGGCCCGAGCCCGTCGGCGGGGACGGGCCCTTGGCCTGTGGCGAACGGGTTGGCCGGCCCCACCATGAGCCCGAAGAAGAACGCCGCCACGACGAACGTCGTGAGCGTGGCCCAGCCGACGACGGGATCGGCCGCCCGGCGCCGGAACCGCCACGCCATGGCCGCCACGTAGCCGGCGAGGATCAGCGCCCACAGGAGGATGGAGCCCTGGAGGGCCGACCACATTCCGGTAATGGTGAAGAGGAGCGGGGTCTCGCGGCTGTTGTTCTGCGCGACGTAGAGGAGCGAGAAGTCGTGGGTGAGGAGGGCGTGCTCCATGGCTCCTGTGGCAACCAGGGCGGCGAGGAGGATGAGCCCGGCGTATATGCCGGCTTGTCGCAGAATGGCGTATTTGCGAGTGAAAAGGCCCGTGCCCACCACCGCGATGCCGCCAATGGCAGCCAGGAACCCGAGGAGGACGGCACTACGGCCGAGGGCGGCGTTCACCGCGTGGTGCCATTTTGGGCCTTCACCCGGTTCGGGTGGGCGGCGATGTAATCGGCCGAGTGCTTGACCATGATCTGGTTGCTGACGAAGTCGGCGCCCTGGAAATGGCCCACCAGGACGACCGGTATGCCGGGCTGGAACAGCTGGGGCGGGCTCCCCTGGTTGACGACCGGGACCGAGACCCCCTTGCCGGCGACGGTGAAGTCGACCCCGCCGGCCGTCTGGCGGACGGTGCCGCGCACGACCATGCCCTCCAGGCGGAACGTCCTGGTGCCGAGCTGGGCCCGGGACGTCACCGCCTCGTTGACGGTCTTGAAGTAGACGAGGGAGCTGCCGAGCCCCTTGGCCAGGAGGAAGCCGATCGCAGCCAGGATGACGGCCGCGACCAGCCAAAGGCGGGCCGGGTGCTCGAGGCGCCTCCCCCGGGTCGGGGAGGCGGGGCCCGGGGGGCCCGAGTGGCCCGGGGGGGCCGGGGGGGCCGGGGGACCAGGTTGGGCCC
>JBOGGR010000003.1:0-9251 GCA_050744025.1 Acidimicrobiales bacterium | reverse complement strand
GGACCCAGCTCACCAACGTCGTGTCGCTCGTCCGCTACGCCATCGGGGCCGACGACGAGCTGGTGCCGTACCCGGACCACGTGCGCGAGCGCTTCGCCGGGTGGCTCCTCCAGCAGGAGCAGGCTGGCCGCAGCTTCACCGATGACCAGCTGGCGTGGCTGGCACGCATCCGGGACCACCTCGCCGCCTCCCTCTCCATCTCGGTCGACGACTTCGACTACACGCCTTTCGTCGAGCACGGTGGGCTCGGCAAGGCCGCCCAGGTCTTCTGCGATCAGCTCCGACCCTTGCTCGATGAGCTCACAGAGGCGTTGGCCGCATGAGGGAGCTGCCGAAAGGGTGGGTCGAGGCGGCCATCAACGACATCAGCGACGTCATCCTCGGACAGTCTCCTCCGAGTAGCTCCTACAACACCGCCGGCACTGGTCTGCCGTTCTTTCAGGGCAAGGCAGAGTTGGGCGAACTCTATCATCGGCCGTGGTCTGGCAGCCGTGCGGCCGACCCCTCGACATCTACCCGCTACCTGCTATGGGTCCTCCGCGCCACAGTTGATCAGCTCCGGGAGAAGGCAACGGGTTCCACCTTTGAAGCCGTCACAGGCAACCAGCTCGGGGACCACGTAGTGCCACTTCCACCCCCTCCTGAGCAGCAACGCATCGTCGCCGCCCTCGAGGAGCAGTTCTCCCGACTCGATGCCGCCGAGGCCGCTCTGCAGGAGGCGATCCGTCGACTTGAGCTGTTGCGTCGATCTGCCGTCGAAACATGGCTCGGTGCGCAGGGGTCCATTCACTGGACCACACTCGGGGATATCGCCGAAGTGGTCGGTGGAGTCACCAAGGACTCCAAGCGTCAACGGGATCCCCGGTTGGTCGTGATCCCGTACCTGCGGGTGGCGAACGTGCAGCGTGGCTACCTCGATCCTAGTGAGATAGCTACTAGCCGCGTCACGCCTGAGCGGCTCAAGGCCCTCCGTTTGGAGCCCGGGGACATCCTCTTCAATGAGGGCGGCGACCGAGACAAGCTGGGGCGGAGCCTCGCCTCGATCAGCTTGACCGCCCTGAAGGCCTTTCCTGTACCGTCCCTGCCACTCCCGGTGCAGAGAGAGACCGTCGCGCGTGTCGAGCGGGTGGGGTCGTTGGTCGACTCGTCGGCCTTGGCTATTGCTACGGGGCTGCGCCGGTCGGCTGGGCTGCGCCGGTCGATCCTAGAGCGGGCGTTCACCGGCCGACTTGTCCCCCAGGACCCCTCCGACGAGCCAGCGTCGGAGCTGGTCGAACGTATCCGAGCTGGGAGGGACGGGACACCGACCCGTCGTCGAGGACCGCGCCGCGCCGATACGGTGAGCTCATGAGCCTTCGCTTCACCGTGGAGGTGCCCGACGCCGTGGTCGAGGACATCGACCGGGCGGTGGCAGAGGGCCGCTTCCCCGACCGGGACGCGGCAATCCGTGCCGCAGTTCGCGCCCTCGCCGATCCGGAGGTGAGTCCTCTGATCAGGTCGCGCGAGCGACCCCCGACCCTGGCGGAGCTGCGGTCGCAGCGAGATCTCCTGGTGGCCATTGCGGACCGCCATGGGGCGTCGAACATCCGCGTCTACGGCTCCGTAGCCCGAGGCGAGGCAACGGAGGGGAGTGATGTGGACCTGCTGGTGGACCTGGGCCCCGGTCGGAGCCTGCTCGACCTCGGGGGTCTGCTCATGGACCTCCAGGAGCTGCTGGGCGTTCCCGTGGACATCGCTACCGATGTGAAACCGCGGATCAGGGAGCGGGTGCGGAGGGAGGCCGTGGCCCTGTGAAGGACGACACCGGCGCGCTCGGTGACATCCTCGAAGCCATCGACGCCCTCGTAGAGCGAAGATCCTCTCGGGAGGAACTCGAAGCCGACCCTGTGGGCCAGATCGCGGTGCTTCACCACCTCCGGATCATCGGGGAGGCGATGACTCGGGTGTCCGAGGAGCTTCGGCGCGCCCATCCAGAGGTGCCGTGGAGATCGGTGATCGGGATGCGCAACGTCATCGTCCACGGTTACGACCAGGTCGACCTCGACCCCGTCTGGTCGGCGCTCGAGAACGATCTGGCTCCGCTGCGCCGACAGGTCACGGAGATCCTGGAGGAGTTGCATGACTGACCCCAAGGGCCTTGTCCAGAAGCTCTGGAACTACTGCAACGTCCTGCGGGACGACGGGCTCTCGTACGGTGACTACCTGGACCAGCTCACCTACCTGCTGTTCTCGAAGATGGCCGACGAGCAGAGCAGGCCACCGTTCAGCTGCCCTCCGATCGTTCCCTACGGCCTCGACTGGCGATCCCTCCTGGACCGGGACGGCGAGGAGCTGGAGGCCCACTACCTACGCATCCTGGCCGAGCTGGGCAAACAGCCCGGGATGCTCGGCGTCATATTCCGCAAGGCTCAGAACCGTATCCAGGACCCGGCCAAGCTGCGCCGGCTGGTCGTCGACCTGATCGACCAGGAGGCGTGGATGGCCCTCGACGCGGACGTCAAGGGCGATGCCTACGAGGGCCTCCTGCAGAAGAACGCCGAGGACACCAGGTCGGGAGCCGGCCAGTACTTCACGCCTCGGCCGCTCATCAAAGCCATTGTCGACGTCATGCGCCCCGAACCCGAGACGACTATCTGCGACCCGGCATGCGGTACTGGCGACTTCCTCCTCGCCGCTTACGAGTCGATTACCCATCGCCACCTCCTCGATCCCGACCAGAAGCGTCACCTACGGGACGAGGCCCTCCACGGCTGGGAGATCGTGGACAACACGGCCCGGCTGTGCGCCATGAACCTGCTCTTGCACGGGATCGCGGTCGCCGGCGCCCCGAGCCCCATAACGGGTCGACGACGCCCTCAAGGCGGACCCGGGTGACCGCTTCGACATGGTGCTCACCAATCCCCCGTTCGGCCGCAAGTCCTCGATCACGGTCGTCGGAGCCGACGGCGACGCCCGGCGAGAGGACCTGACGGTGATCCGGGACGACTTCTGGGCCACCACGTCCAACAAGCAGCTCAACTTCCTCCAGCACGTAAAGACCCTGCTGAAGATCGACGGCCGCCCGCCATAGTGGTGCCCGACAACGTGCTGTTCGAAGGTGGCGCCGGCGAGACCGTCCGTCGCCGGCTACTCGACGCGTACGACGTCCACACCCTGCTGCGGCTGCCGACCGGCATCTTCTATGCCCAGGGCGTGAAGGCCAACGTATTGTTCTTGGACCGCAAGCCGGCCTCCGAGACACCCTGGACCAGAGAGCTGTGGGTCTACGATCTGCGCACCAACCGGCGCTTCACCTTGAAGGGGAACCCGCTGCGCCGGGAGAACCTGGACGACTTCGTCGAGTGCTACTGCCCTGAGGACAGATCGGCTCGCCAGGAGAGCGAGCGGTTTCACCGGTTCGGCTACGACGAGCTGGTCGCCCGGGACAAGGCCAGCCTGGACGTCACCTGGCTCCGGGACGAGTCCCTGGAGGACGCCGACAATCTCCCGCCCCCGCACGTCATCGCGGCCGAGATCGTGGAGGACCTGGAGGCGGCGCTGGCGGAGTTTGCCGAGATCGCCGGGTCCCTGGCTCCGGAGGCCGACAAGAGTGGGTGATGAGCGGTCGGCTACTGCGTGCTCGAGCTCAGCCTTGGTCGAGGCGGGCTTCGGGGCGGGTGGGCTGGAACAGCTCCACCGGGTTCCCCGACGGGTCCTCGACGAGGATCTGGTTGCCCCCGACGCCGGCGACGATGTCGTTGCGGAAGGTGATACCGGTCTGACGCAGCCGGTCGACGACAGCCTCCAGGTCCTCGACTTCGATCGAGAACCGGTTCCAGCCGCCGGGTTGGGGGAGCGTGCCGTCGGGCATGGCCTCGCCGCTACCGGGACCGCCGCCCGGTGCGGAGAGCACCAGCCGGAGGGCACGGCGCGAGAGCATGGCGAAGCTGGGGGCTGGGGTGCAGGTCCTGGCTGAACCCCACATGGTCGCAGTAAAAGGCGATGGCGGCGTCGACGTCATCGACGATGTAGCGAACACTGGCGTTGGCCATTCGGTCCTCCCAATGCTACGGCGAGCAGTCTATGCCGCCGGTGGCCCTCCGGCCGGCCGCACCTTGGCGAAGAGCGGGTGCTGGCCAAACCAGCCTGGGATGAGCCGGGTCAGGCGACTCGGTCCTCGCAGCGTGATGCGCTGATCGGCCAGGACGTCGCCGAAGCGAGCGTCGCCCATCCATACCTCGGTGAGAGCACGCAGGTCGGCCTCGATGGTCACATCGACGTCCCTTCCCGGGTCGGCGAGGCACAGATCGACGTCGTGTTCGTCGACCACCAGCCAGTAGAAGCGGTGCTTGGCCGCGACGGTGGGAAAGACGAAGTGGATCGTTACCGGTTTGGCGCCGAGCCCGCCGGGGGTCAGGTTGCGGCGAACGTCCCACAGCAACAAGCCGGGGTCGAGCTCGTCAGGGCGGTAGTCGCTGCGCACCCAGCGCTGGCCCCACTCGCCGAGGCCCTGGATGAGGGGGAACAGCTCCCGGCCTGCGCCGGTCAACCCGTAGACAGTGGTCCGCCCGGACGAGCCGCGCTCAACGACCCCAGCCCGCTCGAGTTCCTTCAGGCGCTTCGAGAGCAGCGCCGGCGAGCAGGTGGGCACCCCGCGTCGGATCTCGTTGAAGCGGGTGCTGCCGACGAGCAGCTCGCGCAAGATGAGCGGCGTCCAGCGCCGGCACAGCACCTCGGCTGCCTTCGACACCGGGCAGAACTGGCCGTATCCGTCCACCGCTATGGAGACTACCGCTCGCTTCAACTTTTGTACTAGTACCGCCTCTGCCGGCGTTGGACCATGGCTCCCATGGGCACCAGCGACCGCCTCGGGCGGTGGTCGCTTCGGGCGAGTCCATGCCGAGTGACGATCGAGGAGGAACGAACATGACCGTGCTCAATGATCCCGCCGGGGCCGGCGCGGAGCTCAAGGCCAGGCACCCTGCCATGTGGGCGATGGGCGACTACCCGGCGGTGGCCGCTGATCTCATCCCCGACCTGGGGGCGATCCTGGTGGAGGCGTGCGGCGTCCGAGGCGGCGATGCCGTGCTCGACGTGGCCTGCGGATCCGGCAACGCCGCCATCCCCGCAGCGCTGAAGGGAGCGAACGTCACCGCTTGCGATCTCACGCCCGAGCTGCTCGAAGCCGGCCAGCGTCTGGCCGCCCAGCGTGGAGCCGAGGTTCGCTGGCGCCAGGCCGACGCCGAGATCCTGCCCTTCGACGACCACGAGTTCGACGTCGTGGTGTCCTGTGTCGGGGTGATGTTCACCCCCCACCATCAGGCGAGCGCCGACGAGCTGGTCCGGGTGTGCCGGCCAGGGGGGACCATCGGCCTGCTCAGCTGGACCCCGGAGGGGTTCGTCGGGGAGATGTTCTCCACCATGAGGCCCTATTCGCCGCCACCGCCGCCCGGCGTCCAGCCCCCGCCGCTGTGGGGCGAAGAAGACCACGTCCGATCCCTGTTCGGCAACCGGGTCGCCGAAGTGGCGGCCCGCCACCAGGCGGTCACCGTCGACAATTTCGACACCCCCGAAGCGTTCCGTCGGTACTTCGCCGCCAACTACGGCCCGACGGTCGCCGCATACCGGAGCCTGGCAGATGACCCCGAACGGGTCGCGGCGCTCGACCGGGACCTCGCCGCTCTCGCTCGACGCCACGACCGCGGCGCCCGAACCTTGGTCATGGACTGGGAGTACCTGTTGCTCACCGCCCGCAGGGTCGCTTGAAGAGCGAGACGATTCGCGTCCCGGTCACGCTCTTGGTTGCCGCGCCTCGAAGGATCCTGCGGATCAACCTGGTATCCAGGCGCCGCTGTCGAGCGCCTCGACCACCGGGCGGCCGAGCTATGCCGGTGCCGGGGCCGGGAAGGGGCCATGGCCGATGACGTGTCCGTGGTGGAGCAACCCGGTTGGGTCGAGCCGGCGTGCCAGGTCGGCCAGCCGCCGGTAGGTCGGGGCGTCCCAGGCGCGGGCCCGGTCGGTTTCATCGCCGACGGGTCCGTGCAGGTTGACCAGGGTGTGCCCGGTCGACCACGGCTCTACGGCGGCGATCACAGCGTCGACGGCGGCTGGCGTGACCTCGGCCGTTTCGGGGGTGAGCAGGCCGATCGTGAACAGGCTGTAGGCGGCGTCGCGGCCGCCGACGGCGTTGCCGGCGACCGGTCCGCGGCGTAGCGCTCCGCCCATCTGGCGCAGCTCGCAGACCATGAGCGGGACATGCACGTCCGCTCCGGCGACGGCGAGCAAGGCGTCGATCGTGTCGTCGGTGACCGCTCGCAGCAGCGTGCCGCGATCGCGGAACGGCACCGGGTGATCGGGGTCGTTGTGGATGGAATCGACGGCCGTGTACGCCATGTCGGTGACGTGGTCGACCAGCGCCGGTGTCACGGCGCGCATCGGGGCGACGAGGCGCTCACCGTCGGTGCTGTCGCCGACGTGGCAGACCCGGAGGTGGGCGACGGTCTCACCGCGGATCGGCTCGGGCAGCTCGGGTGCCGGCGGCAGCCGCAGGATGGCGACCGAGGTGGATGTCTGTTCGGTCAGGCTGGCCGCCCAGGCGGGGTAGGCATGGAGGACGGTGGCGATGTGCTCGGCGGCGTAGAAGATGCCGCCGCCGTAGAGGTTGGCGACTTCGACCAGCTCGATGGTCATGGCGGTGACGACGCCGAGGTTGCCCTTGCCGCCGCACAGCCCCCAGAACAGGTCCGGGTCGCCATCGGCGTCGATGTGGCGGAGGATGCCGTCGGCGGTGACGACGTCGAACGCCTGTACCCGGTGAGCTCGGCGGCCAGGGCGGAAACGTCGATGGGATCGGTGGTGCTGGTCATGGTTGCTCCATCTCCTCGGTGGGCGATAGCGGTCTGTCGGGCAGGCGCGGCGGCGGTCGCCGACGTGCGCGCCTCACGGCGCCGGTGCCGGTGCGAACAGTTCGACCTGGAGGCCGTCGGGGTCGCGGACGACGAAACCTGAGCCGTATGGAGCGTCGGTGATCGACCCGGGCGCGGTCTGGCGCTCGGCGAGGAGATTGTGCCAACTGGCGAGCGTCGGGCGGTCGCTGCAGGTGATGGCGACGTGTTCCACGCCGGCGGTGCCGGCACTGGCGAGCGCGAAGATCCATCCGCCGGTCGGGCTCATCAAGGTGACGTGACCGCTGCCGTCGGTGGCGATGTCACCATCGACGCGGACCAGCCCGAAGGCGTCGGTGTACCACCGCTCGCTACGGCGCACGTCGGTGACGTTGACAGCGATGTGGTTGATCGGCCCGAGCGTGGCCGGGTGCGCTCCGAGGGACACGAAGGGTCGGGCGTCGTCTTCTTCGAGCGGCGGGCCGACGATACGGGAGTCGTGCTCGGCGTTGAGCCGGACCAGTGTCTCCAAGTCGACGTCGAACTCGCCCGGAGGCGGCAGGCGCAGCTCGTCGGTGGGGGTGCCGACATCCTCGATGAGCGAGAGGAAGCTGTCATCGGCGTGCACCAACAGCAGCCGCGCCGGAACCGAGCTGGTCACCCGGAAGGTGTGCTCGACACCCGTGGGGAGCATGACGTAGGTCCCTGGTCGCCCCACCACGGTCTGCTCGCCGCAGCGGACAACCACCTCTCCGTCGAGGACGAGGAAGGAGTCGTCGAGGGAGTCGTGGATGTGGCGGGGGGGCGATCCGCCAGGGGGGATCGTCAACTCGATGACCGCCGGGGTCCGCGGCGCCCCCCCAGGGTTTCGCAGCACGGCCAGCGTGCCGAGGAACCACCAGGCTCGGCTGGTGTCGGGTTCGCTGAAGACCCGGCGTTCCGTCGGCTCGTCCGCTACGGAGGTGATGGTGTTGGTCATGGGAATCTCCTGTCTTGGCTAGATGCGGGTCATGAACGAGCCGGACGGCGAGACGAGGTCCGGCTCGGCGGTTGCAGGGTCGAGATCAGGGCGTCGATGGCCCAGGCGACTGCCTGTTGGGCGTCGGCGTCATCGAGGCCGCTCTCGTTCGCGATTGTCACCCACGACGCCGCGCTGCACAGGTGGGCGATCACCGCGGTGGCCCGCCGCGCCGTGTCGTCGTCGAGGCCGTCGGTCAGGGGCTTGAGGGCGGCGTTGATGGCGTCGACCCGTTGCCCGCGCACCGCGGAACGCGTGGCTTGGCCGGCGGTAGTTCGTACCAGGGCCCGGGTGAGCGCAGGGCGCGTGGAGAGCCGTCGGGCGGCGTCCAGGAGGCTCGCCGAGAGGTCCTCGGGTCCGGCGATGTCGACCGGAATCCCGAGCGACCCGTAGAGGTGCTCGCCCGCCGCGTGCAGCAACGAAGGCCGGTCAGGGAAGTACCGGTAGAGCGTTCGCAGCGAGATGCCCGCCGACTTCGCCACGTCAGCCATCGACACGTCGTCAGCGGCGTTGTCCTCCAGCTCCGAGATGATCGCGTCGAGCACCGCCACCCGGACCTGGCGCGCCTGGCGCTCACGCAGTGACGTCGGCTCCTCTTGCATGGCACAAGTATGCCGTAGTGACAGATCTATGTCAAGAGGCAGGTCTTCGGGCGTTCGCCTGGCGGTGAGCCGGCCACGCCCTCGGGGATGGCGCCCCGGCGCTCTGTCATCGGGCCGAGCCCGATGACGAATGGGCCGAGCCCTCGTGGACCATCTGTACAGGGCACCGGTCGGGACGATCGCTCGCCATGCCGGGTTGGCCAGCAGCTGACGGAACCCGTCGTCGTGGGCCGCCTGCCACTGCTTACCCTTACATCTCCATGGCCCACACCGACGTCGGCCAGTTCCAGCGAACCCAGGCCGGCACCACGACCTTCGCCAACAGCCCCCTCGGCCTGGCCAGCTCCACCACCTCGGCGCAGTCGACGTACTACACGAGGGACCCGGGGGGCACCCCCATCCGTCGGGCGGCCGTGACTCCTGGGGCAGGCTGGATCAAGATCAACCGTCGGCTGAGGTACCTTTCGCTTTGCCCTGGACCCTGTCGAGATTGGTCAGGAGCGATCCTCGGGCCGCTACGTCGGCACCGGCCTGATCGCCGGCCGGCGCGATCTCAGCGGCCGATACGAGAGCCAGAACCGGGCCTCCTTCGAGCAGCTCCGCCAAAGGGGCAGCTTCGACGATTTCTACCTGTACCGGAGGGAAGGCAAGGAGCCCGAGCTGATCGGCACCTCCAACCGGGAGCTGGCTCGCCGGTCCGGCCTCCACCCGCCGGCGGGGTCGTCGCCGTGACCGGCCGGCGGCTCCGCAGCGACACCCTGGCCGGCC
>JBOGGR010000002.1:0-10312 GCA_050744025.1 Acidimicrobiales bacterium | reverse complement strand
GCGGGGCCCCGGGCGGGCGGGCGCAAGCGGGCAGGCCCCCAGCGGGCAAGCCGTCCCTGGACGGGCCGCCGGCCGGCCGCGCCTCGGTCCGGGCGGCCGAGGACGGACGGTGAGCGTGGACCAGGGGGGCCGGCGGGTCGCCCGACCGCCGGGCCCGGGGCCGGCCCGGACCACGCCCCGGCTCGTCCCCCCCACCAGGTCGGCCCGGGCCTTCTACGCCCTGGCCCGGGTGGTGCTCTATGCGGTGTCCCGGGCCCTGTGGCGGGTGACCATAGAGGGCACGGAGCGGGTGCCGCGTACCGGGCCGTTCATCGTCTCCCCCGTCCACCGGTCGAACATCGACACCATCTTGATGTCGGCGGTGACCAGGCGGCGGCTCGCCTACCTGGCCAAGGACTCGCTCTGGCGCCACCGGTCCCTCGGCTGGCTGTTCAGCGCCCTCGGCGGCTTCCCGGTCCGGCGGGGGTCGGCCGACCGCGAGGCCCTCCGGAGGTGCGTCGGCATCCTCCAGGGCGGCCAGTCGCTTGTCGTCTTTCCCGAGGGGGCCCGCCGGCTCGGGCCGGTCGTCGAGGACCTGTTCGAGGGGGCTGCATACCTGTCGCTGCGCACGGGGGCTCCTATCGTGCCGGTCGGGATCGGAGGATCGGAGGGCGCCATGCCCAAGGGATCCGTGCTGCCCCGCCGGGTCAAGGTCCACATGGTCGTGGGAGATCCGCTGGTGCCGGTCACGGCCGGCCAGCCGGGCACCCGCGTCCACCGCCCGCAGATCCAGGAGCTCACCGAGGTCCTGCGCGCCGAGCTCCAGTCGCTCTTCGACCGGGCCCAACGGGTCGCCCGGCCCCCAGGGAGCTGAGACCGAGAGGGCACCGCTCAACCGGGGCAGCGGAGGGCGCGCCGGCCCTGCCCCGGATCGCTGGCCCGGATCGCTGGCCCGGATCGCTGGCCCGGATCGCTGGCCCGGATCGCTGGCCCGGATCGCTGGCCCGGATCGCTGGCCCGGATCGCTGGCCGTCTCTTTGCGCCACAAAGCCGCCCTGCTGCGCTGCCTGCCGATGGACGGGCACCAGGCCGCCGAGGTCCTGGCCGAGGTAGACGACCTCCGCCGGCTGACCCGGCGGGCCCTGCGCTCGTTCGGCTACCCGATGGTGGTCTTCGGGCTCCTGGCCCTGGCAGCCGCCGTGGTCCAGGCCGTGCTCCCGGCCGCGGTGGGCTGGTGGTGGGTGGCGGCGGGCCCCGGGGGCGGCGGGCTGGTCTGGCGGCACTACCGCCGGCGGGCCCTGGTCCTCGGCGTCTTCGAGAGCCAGTGGCACTACATGGCCGCCTGGCCCGCCGTCCCCGCCGGCATCGCCATCGTGGTTGCGGTGGCGCCCCCCGACCTCCGTGCCGCTCTGCCCTGGGTGGTGGTAGGTGCCACCTACGCCGTCCTTGGTGTGCTCGGCTGGGGGTCGGGGATTGCCCTGGTGGGGCTGGGCCTTGTGGGCGCGGCCGCCACGTCGCTCGCTGCCCCGAGCCCTGCCGTCGAGGTCGATCTGGCGTGCGGCGCCCTCCTCCTGGCCGCAGGCATCTGCCTGCAGGTGGCGTCGAGGCGGCCTCGGGTCGACCGGAGCTGGGCATGACCCCGTCGGCTCCGGACCGAGCCGCCCCCCGTGGCGTCCCCCGAGCCCGCCTCGCCACAGCCCCGACCGCCACAGCCCCTACCCCCGCAGCCCCGACCGCCTCACCGCCGGACCGGGCCGGGCATCACCCCGTCTCGCAGCTGGACGGCGTGGTCCACCAGCGGGTGCGCCTCGGGCTCCTCTCGGTCCTGGTCGAGGCCGATCACGCCGAGTTCACCTACCTGCGCCAGGCCCTCGAGCTCTCCGACGGCAACCTCAACCGGCACCTCGCCGTCCTGGCCGAGGCCGGCTATGTCCAGTCCCACCGGGACATGTCCGACCGGCGCCCCCGGACCTGGGTGTCGATCACCCCGGCCGGCCGGCGGGCATTCCACTCCGAGCTGGCCGCCCTCCAGGCCCTGGTGCGGGCCCACCAAGCCGGCGATGGCCAGGGAGAGCCGGGCCCGGCCGGCCGGCGCCAGGGAGAGCCGCAGGCCAGCCGCAACGGCCCGTCCCCGGAGGACCGCCCGTGACGTCGGCCATCGTGGCCCGGGGCCTCCGCAAGTCCTACGGCGCCCTCGAGGCGGTCCGGGGCATCGACCTCGACGTGCCCGCCGGCCAGGTCTTCGCCCTGCTCGGGCCGAACGGGGCTGGCAAGACGACCACGGTGGAGATCCTCGAGGGATACCGGGCCCGCAGCGGGGGCGCGGTGACGGTCCTGGGCACCGATCCCGCGCAGGGAGGAGCGCCATTTCGCTCCCGGATCGGGATCGTCCTGCAGGAATGCGCCATCGATCCCTACCTCTCCGTGACCGAGGTCCTGACGCAGCGGGCGGCCTACTACCCGAGGCCCCGGCCCGTCCCCGAGGTGCTGGCCCTGGTCGGCCTGCAGGCCAAGGCGAGGGCTCGGGTCCGACTGCTCTCGGGCGGCCAGCAGCGCCGCCTCGACCTGGCCCTGGCCCTCGTCGGGGACCCCGAGCTCATCTTCCTCGACGAGCCCACCACCGGCTTCGACCCCTCGGCCCGCCGGGCGGCCTGGGAGGTGGTGGCAAACCTGGCGAGCCTGGGCAAGACCATCCTGCTCACCACCCACTACATGGACGAGGCCCAGGCTCTCGCCGCCCAGGTGGCGGTCATGGCCGGCGGCCAGGTGGTGGCGCTGGGGCCGCCGGCGACGCTCGGCGGACGGGACCGGGCCGCCCACCAGGTGCGCTTCCGGGTCGGAGGAGGAGGAATGGCAGCGGACCTGCCAGCCCTCGGTGGCCCACTCACGGCCGGTGCGGCCGACGGCGAGCTGCTCCTCTCCACGGTCACCCCCACCGCCGACCTCCACGTCCTCACCGGCTGGGCCATCGCCCACGGGGTCGAGCTCGAGGCCCTGAGCGTCGCCCAGCCCACCCTGGAGGACGTCTACCTGCAGCTCACCGGGCCGGGGGCGGCCACGTGACCCCCCCAGAGGCAGCGGAGCCGGACCTGGTGCTCGCCACCCCCGGCGCCGCTGGCGCGGGGACCACTGCCGGGCGTCGGACCCGCGGCCTGGCCGGGCGCGGGATGGGCCTCGTCTCCCTGCAGATGCACTACGAGCAGAAGGCCTTCTGGCGCAACCCGGCCGCCGCCTTCGTCACCTTCGCCTTCCCGGTGGTCTTCTTCCTGATCTTCGGGGCCCTGTTCAAGGGGCAGACCTACCCGGGGCTCGGGGGGATCAAGGGCATCCAGTACTACACCCCCGTGATCGCCACCTGGGGGGTCATGAGCGCCTGCTTCGTCAACCTGGCCGTCACCACGACGTTCCGCCGGGACCAGGGCCTCCTGAAGCGGGTGCGGGGCACGCCGCTCCCGTCCTCCGCCTACCTGGGCGGCCTGATCGCGAGCACCGTGGTCACCGCCTTCATCATCACCGTCGTCATCATCGTCCTCGGCGTGGCCGCGTACCGTTCCCCCCTCCCCACGGACTGGGCCGGGCTGGTGGTCACCTTCGCCGTGGGGGCAGCCGCCTTCTGCGCGCTCGGGCTCGCCACCTCGGTCGTCGTCCCCAACGCAGATGCCGCCCCGGCCGTCGTCAACATGGTGTTCTTCGTCCTCCTCGTCATCTCCGGGGGCTTCTTCTACATCCCCAGCACGTCGGTGCTGGCGCAGATCGCCCAGGTCTTCCCGCTGCGGCACTTCGTGGACGCGGGCTTCGCCGCGTTCGACCCCCGCCGGTCGGGCGCCTCCTTCCCCTGGGGGGACGTGGGGATCATGGCCGCCTGGGGGGCGGCCGGGCTCCTGGTGGCCGCCCGCTGGTTCCGCTGGGAAGCCCGCCGGAGCTGAGCCGTGGCCAAGCCCCTCCCGGACCTGCGCCTGCTCCTGGCCGGCGCCCCGCCGGTCACCCTCGGGACACCGACCGATCCGGAGGACCTGGTGGCCGCCTTCGCCGCGCACCCGAGGCAGGAGCCGCCGGCCCCGGCCGGCTGAGCCCGCCCGGGGGGGGCTCGGCTCGACGAAGATGGTCGCGACGGGGTTCCCCGACGTAGCAGATCGTTCCCCCAAGCCTCGTATGCGACGAGATCCCTTGACCAGTGACCGGGTTGCTGGCAACATGTGCCCGGAAGACCAAGGTCGGTCCGGGACCCGGGTGAGGGCCCGGGACCTCGAGTGAGGAAGCACCCGTGATCGCATCCGGCGGCGCCGAGCCAACCCTTGACGAGATGGACAAGCGGATCGTCGCCGAGCTCCAGGCCGACGGCCGGCGCTCCTACACCGCCATCGCCGAGGCCGTGGGCCTGTCCGAGGCTGCCGCCCGCCAGCGGGTGCGGCGCCTGATCGAGGCCGGCACCGTCCAGATCGTGGGGGTCACCGACCCGTTGCAGGTCGGCTTCCACCGCCAGGCCATGATCGGCATCCGGGTCGACGGCGACCTGGGAGTGGTCGCCGACAAGCTCGCGTCCATCCCCGAGATCGACTACGTGGTGGTGTGCGCCGGCTCCTTCGACCTCATCATCGAGGTGGTGTGCGAGGACGACGACCGGCTCCTCTCCCTGCTCAACGAGGGGATCCGCTCGATCGCCGGCATCCGCGACACCGAGACATTCGTGTACCTGAAGCTGATCAAGCAGACCTACTCCTGGGGGACCCGGTAGCCGGGACCTCTCGGCTCGGCCCATGGGCCCCCCTCGTCCGCCCGCCGCTCCGCGAGCCAGCAGGACTTGGGCGGTCGCCGGCCCGTTGTCGAGCCGGCGGCGCGGATCAGGCCAGATCGTCCGGTCGGAAGGACAGCGGCCAGGGCCATTCGGTGCTGAAGGCCTCCCCGGCCCTCACCTCGGCCTCCTGGCGCAGCTGCCCCTCGATCAGGCGCCAGGCGAGCACGGCCCTCTCCGCCGGGTCCACCACCCAGTAGATCGGCACCCCCACCGCCTGGTACAGCGCGAACTTGTCCTCCAGGTCCCGGGCCCGGTTGGCGGCGCCGGGCGAGAGCACCTCGACCACGAGGCGGGGCAGGTCGCCTTCGAGCCGCACCCGTCTGGCCTGGTCGCTGGTGACGACCAACAGGTCGGGCTGCACCTCATGGCGTCCACCGTCAGGGTCGGTCACGACCCAGGCGAAGGGAGCCACCAGGACCCGGTGCCCGCGCGGGCAGGTGGCCCGGAGCCGGGTGGCCAGCTCGACCACGGCGATCTGATGGGGCCCGCCCGGGGGAGGGCTCACGTGGTGGACCCCAGAGACCAGCTCGTGGCGGTAGCCGTCATCGGGAAGGGAGAGGATCTCCTCGATGCTCGGAGCGAGCTCGACGGCCACCCGGCCAATCCTACGACGATCGCTCGGGCCGTCCGCCACGGCGGAGCAACGGCCACTCGGGCCGGCGGACGCCCTCGCCCTCCCGGGCCAGACGGCGGGCGCAGATCCCGGCGAGGACCTCGAGGACGACCCGGTTGGCCAGGTAGGCGGTGATCTCGGCCTGGTCGTAGGGCGGGCACACCTCGACGACGTCGAGGCCCACCAGGGGCAGCTCGACGGCGCACCTGCGGGCCGCGTCGAGGAGCTGGCGGGAGGTCAGGCCGCCCGGCTCGGGAGTGCCGGTGCCCGGCGCCATCCCGGGATCGACCACGTCCACGTCGACCGAGAGGAACACTCCTTTGCAGCCGGCGGTGGCGATGCCGAAGGCCTCGGACAGGCAGGCGTCGAGGCCCCGGGCCACGACCTCCCCCATCTCGTAGGAGCGCATGCCCTGCCCGGCCATCCAGTCGAGGGTCGGGGGCTCGGGCCAGTACCCGCGCAGCCCGATCTGCAGGAAGCGGTCTCCCCGGACGGCGCCGGACTCGATGAGCCGGCGCATGGGGGTCCCGTGCCCGATCAGGGCGCCGAACTGTGTGTCGCCGGTGTCGGCGTGGGCGTCGAAGTGCACCACCGACACGGCGCCGAAGCCGTGGTGGCGGGCGACCCCGGTGACGTCGGGGAGGGCGATCGTGTGGTCGCCCCCGAGGACCACCGGCACCGCTCCGGCGGCCGCCACCCGGTGCACGGCCTCCTCCAGGCGCTGCAGGCTGGTCCCGGTGTCCACGCCCGGCATCTCCACGTCGCCGGCGTCGACGACGACGAGGTCGGTGAGGGGGTCGACCCCCAGGGCCAGATGGGGCCGGGAGCCGTCATGGGGCAGGTAGTCGGTGACCCGTATCGCCTGGGGGCCGAACCGGGCGCCGGGCCGGTGCGAGGTGCCCGCGTCGTAGGGGGCGCCCACCACGATCACGTCGGCACCCTCGTAGGAGCCCGGGTCGGCCAGGTCGGCGCGGGGCACGCCGAGGAACGTCACGTCCGGCCCGTACATCCCGCCGAGTCGACTCACCCCACGATTCTGCCATCGGGCTCCCAGGCTCGGCAAGTGATTCCGTCAGCTGCATCCAGGATGGCGACGGAATCACTTGACAGGGTGCCTCCGCGGCGGCGATGATGGAGCAGAGGCGCGAAGGAGAGGATCCCCATGACCGTGACTTCCAGCCAGCGGACCGCGGCGGGTGCGCCGCTTCCCGATGCCGACGAGGAGCGCCTCCAGGAGGCCGCCCGCCGTCACCTGTGGATGCATTTCACCCGCCTGTCCACCTATGCCGACCACGATGTCCCCATCATGGCCAGGGGCGACGGGCCCTACGTCTGGGACACCAAGGGCCGCCGGTACCTGGACGGGCTCTCCGGGCTGTTCGTGGTCCAGGCCGGCCACGGCCGGACCGAGCTCGCCGAGGCCGGGGCCAAGCAGGCCTCCCAGCTCGCCTACTTCCCCATGTGGGGCTACGCCCACCCTGCCGGGGTCGAGCTGGCCGACCGCCTGGCCGACCTCGCCCCAGGGGACCTCAACCGGGTCTTCTTCACCACTGGGGGCTCGGAGGCGGTCGAGAGCGCCTGGAAGCTGGCCCGTCAGTACTGGAAGGCGGTGGGCCAGCCCGGCCGCTACAAGGTGCTGTCCCGCAACATCGCCTACCACGGCACCACGATGGGCGCGCTGTCGGTCACCGGCCTGGCGGACATCAAGGCCCCGTTCGAGCCCCTCGTTCCCGGCGGGGTACGGGTCGAGAACACGAACTTCTACCGGGCCCCGGTCCACGCCGGCGACCTGGAGGCCTTCGGGCGCTGGGCGGCCGACGACATCGAGCGCCGCATCCAGATGGAGGGGCCGGACTCGGTGGCGGCCGTGTTCCTGGAGCCGGTGCAGAACTCCGGCGGCTGCTTCCCACCGCCCCCCGGCTACTTCTCCCGGGTGCGGGAGATCTGCGACACCTACGGCGTCCTGCTCGTCTCCGACGAGGTCATCTGCGCCTTCGGGCGCCTCGGGCACTGGTTCGGGGCGGAGCGCTATGGCTACCAGCCCGACATGATCACCGTGGCCAAGGGCCTCACGAGCGGCTACGCCCCGCTCGGCGCCCTGCTCGCGAGCGACCGCCTCGTCGAGCCGTTCCTGGAGGGGACCCGGACCTTCCTCCACGGCATCACCTTCGCCGGCCACCCGGTCTCGTCGGCCGTGGCCCTGGCCAACCTCGAGCTGTTCGAGCGCGAGGACCTGCTCGGCCACGTCCGGGCCAACGAGGCCGCCTTCCGGGCCAAGCTTGAGGGCCTCGCCGACCTGCCCATCGTCGGCGACGTGAGAGGTGCGGGATACTTCTACGGCATCGAGCTGGTGAAGGACAAGGCCACCCGGGAGACCTTCACCGACGAGGAGTCGGAGCGCCTCCTTCGGGGGTTCCTCTCCCCGGCGCTGTTCGAGGCCGGCCTCATCTGCCGGTCCGACGACCGGGGGGACCCGGTCATCCAGCTGGCCCCGCCGCTCATCTGCGGGCCCGAGCAGTTCGACGAGATCGAGACGGTCCTGCGGGACGTGCTGACCCGGGCCGGCCAGCGGGTGTGACGCGGCCGGGCCGCTCGGCGACAATAGCGGTGACGGCCCAACGGTCGACGACGACCTCGGGGCCTTGAGCAAGGAGCCGCCATGAGAGTCGGGATCCCAGCCGAGGTGAAGGACAACGAGTACCGGGTGGCCATCACGCCCGCCGGCGTGCGGGAGCTGGCCGCCGCCGGCCACATCGTCTACCTCGAGCGGGGGGCGGGCGACGGGTCCTCCATCCCAGACGGCGACTACATGGCGGCCGGCGCCAAGATCCTGGAGAGCGCGGACGAGGTGTGGGCGGAGGCCGACCTCCTCTTGAAGGTCAAGGAGCCGGTGGAGGCGGAGCACCACAGGATGCGGGCCGACCAGGTGCTCTTCACCTACCTCCACCTGGCCGCCTCCAGGGCGTGCACCGACGCCATCCTGGCCTCGGGGACCACCGCCGTCGCCTACGAGACGGTCCAGCCGGTCGACGGCTCCCTCCCGCTGCTCGCTCCCATGAGCGAGGTGGCCGGGAGGATGGCTCCCCAGGTGGGCGCCCACTGCCTCGAGCGGGAGGCCGGCGGGCGGGGCATGCTGATGGGAGGGGTGTCCGGGGTCTACGCAGCCAAGGTCGTGGTGCTCGGTGCGGGCGTGTCGGGGATGAACGCCGCCGCGCTGGCCCTCGGCATGCAGGCCGAGGTGCTCCTCCTCGACAAGAACATCGAGAAGCTGCGGGCGGCCGACCGCATCTACCAGGGCCACCTCCAGACGGTTGCCTCGAACAGCTTCGAGATCGAGCGGGCCTGCCTTGACGCCGACCTCGTGATCGGGGCGGTCCTCGTGCCCGGCGCCAGGGCGCCGACGCTCGTGCCCAACGACATGGTGGCCCGCATGAAGCCGGGGTCGGTGCTGGTCGACATCTCCGTCGACCAGGGCGGCTGCTTCGAGTCCACCCGCCCCACCACCCACTCCGACCCGACGTTCGTGGTCCACGGCTCGGTCTTCTACTGCGTCGCCAACATGCCGGGCGCGGTGCCCCACACCTCCACCTACGCCCTCACCAACGTCACGCTGCCCTACATCGAGCTGATCGCCAACAAGGGCCTGGCCGACGCCTGCGTCGCCGACCCGGCCCTGGCGAGGGGCGTGAACGCGGTGGCCGGGCAGCTGACCTACGCACCGGTGGCCGAGGCCCACGGCCTGGTCAGCGTTCCCGTGGCCGAGGTTCTCTGAATCAGGTCGGGCCCTTGGTGACGGCCCGGCCTCTCGTCTCGGCCGCCTCGAGGAGCCTGTCGTCGAACGAGGCGACGGTCGCGTCGGCGACCTCAGCGCTGAGCAACACGCAGCAGTCGGGCATCTTCAGCCCCGTCGCCACCCGCAGGTGCGCGAGTCGGGATGCAGCGTCAGGGGGAAACGCGAGCTCGACGACCTCGAGGTCGCGCATGGCTTCCAGGACAGCTTCGAGGCGGCCGTCCCGGGCTGGCACGACCAGGACCTCCGCCAGTGTGAGCTGGTTCACGCCGATCTCGTCATCCACCGCTGCTGCGAGAAGCGCCTCGGCGGCGCGATGGTGAGCGTCGTCGCCGTCCAGGTAGCCGATGAGAACGCTCGCGTCGAGCACGATCACGCGGGCCAGTCCTCACGCAGCTCGGCCAGGTAGCCCCGGCCGTAGGCGCCGGTGAGGATGCCGCTGTGATCGAGGAGCACGGCCAGCCGCCGGCGACGGTGCTCCTCGTGGGCCTGCTCGGCCGCGTGGTGGCCTTCCATGGCCAGGCGCACCAGGAGCCGTGGACGGCTCAGGTCCGGCCAGCGCTGGGATGCCGCATCCAGGGCAGCCCGAAGCTCATCCGTCTCGGTCACCAGGTGGCGGGGTCGGGTCGTCGGCATCCCTCGAAGTGTAAGCCCCGGAGCCGCCCGGTGATACACCGACGCTTGCGGCGTCTCGGGCTCCGACCGATCAGATCAATGACCCCCCGGTGGCCCTCCCTCGCCGCCACTGCCTCGCCCAGGATGCGCTCGCACGGCACCGACATCCCTGCTGTCGAGGAGGCCGTGAGGCCGTCACCAGCCGGCCCGGCGGCCCGGGGCTCCCGGGGCCCGGGCGCCCGAACCCCACCTACCCGGTGTCGCCCAGCTCGCCCGTGTCCCACAGCCGGGCGGTGCCTGCCGGGCCGCCGTCCTCACCCGGCCCAGCCCGGGAGGGACCGGTGTCCCCGGCGAGGTCCCCGGCGAGGTCCTCGCCCAGTCCCTCGGCCAGGTCCTCGACCAGGTCCTCGCCGAGGAGGTGGGGAGCCTGGTCCTGTGGCGGGACCCAGCGCCACTGGCCAGGGCCTCCCTCCAGGCGAAACCCACGATAGGTCTCGAGCCCATGGTGCCAGGCGCAGAT
>JBOGGR010000001.1:0-4667 GCA_050744025.1 Acidimicrobiales bacterium | reverse complement strand
CGTCCTCCCTCTGCTGGGATCGGATCCAGGCGGCCGTGGCGGCGGTGCCAGCATCGGTGCGGATGCCGAGGAGCTCCCGCAGCAGCAGGTCCTCGGCGTCCATGGTGACGTTGGTCTCCAGCTCTCCCTTCCACCAGCCGGCCTCGTCCTGGAGGCCGAGGAGGTGGTCCCGGCCCCTGGTCAAGGCCGCGGCCGCGCGTTCGGTGGCGTCGGCCGGGGCGAGAGTGGCGTCGGGCCCGGCCGTCGGGTCCTGGACCTCGGCCTCGGCGAGAGTCGCGTCAGGGCGTGTGAGCACGGGCTCAGCGCTCCCGGTCGGTGACGAAGCGGGCAAGCTGGGCCATCTCTGCTGCCGCGCCAGGGGCCAGGGGGGCGCGGTCGAGCGCGTCCAGGGCCGCCCCCAGGTGACGCTGGGCCTCGGCAAGGGCCAGAGCCCGACCGCCGGATGCCTCCACCAGGTCGACCGCCCGGGTCAGGTCGGCGTCTGACAGATCGGCCCGGGCCAGCAGGCCGACGAGCTCCCCCAGGTGACCGTCGGCCCGGGCCAGGGCGGCCACGACCGGGAGCGTCTTCTTGTGCTGGCGCAGGTCGCTGGCGACCGGCTTGCCGGTCTGGGACGGGTCTCCCCATATGCCGAGGATGTCGTCGACGGCCTGGAACGAGAGGCCGACGTGGAGGCCGAAGTCGTAGAGGGCGGACACGGCCTCCCTCGGTCCCCCGGCCAGGATGGCGCCGATGGAAGAGGCGCAGGCCAGGATGGCCCCGGTCTTGGCCGACTCCATGGTGAGGCAGCGCTCCATCGACACCTCGGGCTCGGTCTCGAAGGCCAGGTCGTCTGCCTGGCCGGCGATCATCTGGGCGGTGGCGGCCGTGAGGGCGGCGGCGGCTGCGGGCCCGTGCGGGCCGGGCACCTCGAGCAGGATCTGGTGGGCCAGGGTGTGGAGGGCGTCGCCGGCGATGATCGCGGGCCCGATCCCGTAGACGGCCCATACCGTCGGGCGGTGGCGGCGCTCCCGGTCCCCGTCCATGACGTCGTCGTGGATGAGGGAGAAGTTGTGGACCAGCTCCACCGCCGCCCCGCCCGGCAGGCTGACGGCGCCGTCGGCGCCCACGGCCTCGGCGGACAGGAGGGCCAGGGCGGGCCGGACGCACTTGCCGCTGTCGGCCCGGAGGGGGGCGCCGTCGGCATCTGCCCAGCCCAGGTGGTAGGAGGCCACCCTGCGCATGTCGGGTGTGAGCCGGCCGACGGCCTCCCGCATGATGGGTGTCACGAGGCGGCGGGCCCGGTCCAGCGCGGGCGGCGCGGGCAGCGGGGGGGTCGAGGTCGGGACGGCCGTCACGCCACCACCTCCACGGCACGGTGGGGCTCTGAGGGCGCCGGCCGGGCGTCGCCCGGTTCGCCGCTCCGCTGGTCGCCGGCTCGCCCGCCGGCCCCGAGAGCGCCGGCTCGCCCGCCGGCCCGCCGAGCCGCGCCCGGCCAGAGGGGCCGGGACGGGCTCAGCCAGGCGGGCCGGTCGTGGGGCACAGCGGGCAGGCCCCGGGTGAGCCCGGTGTGGGCCAGGGCCTGGTGGGCCGCCGCCAAGCCGCTGCGCACCGCCCCTTCCATGGTCGCGGGCCACCCCGTGTCGGTCCAGGCCCCGGCCAGGACCAGGCCGGGGGTCGCCGTGCGCGGACCGGGACGGAGGGCAGCGGACCCCGGGGTTGCGGCGAACGTGGCCGCCCGTTCCCGGCTGACCACCGCGTCGAGCACCCGGGCCGAGCGGGCTCTGGGTAGGAGCTGGGCCAGGGCCGCGACGAACGTGTCTATCAGCTCCTCGGGCCGGCGCCCCACCCACTCGTCGGCGGCCGACAGCGAGACGGCCAGGACCTGGCCGGCTGGATCGGCCCGGCCCCCGGCGGCCCGGCCCCCGGCGGCGGCGCTGGTCCGGTCGAACAGCCACTGGACCGGGGTTCCCAGGCCGGCGGCCAGCTCGAGGTCGGTGACCCTGCGGTCGTACACGACATGGACGTCGACGACGGGGGAGGTACCCAACTCGGGCAGCCGCTCCTGGCCAGGGACCGATCCGGGCGGGAGCAGCTGGGCGGCCGCATCGTGGGGCACGGCCAGGATGACGGAATCGGCAAGGAGGCGCTCGCCGTCGACCACCACTGCCGGCCCAGCCGGGCGGGCAGTGGTGGTGCTGCCGTTGGCGTGGCTGGTCCCGGGCGTGCCCGGGACCTCGATGACGTCGACCCGAGCGCGGAGGCGGACGTCGGCGCCTGCCCTCTCCAGGGCGGCCCGGGCCGGGTCTCCGTGGAGGTGGGCGAGTGGGACCCTGGCCCAGCCGATGTCGGCGGCGTCGGGCCCGCTCAGCAGCCCGGTCTGGAACACCTTGGCCGCCATGGCCAGCGACGCTCGGGACGCCGGGAGGTTGACCGTGGGCTGGGTGATGAGGTTCCAAAGGGCTGCCACGGCCCGCTCCCCCTGGCCCCGGGCGGCCAGCCAGGCCCCGAAGGTGACCCGGTCGAGTGTGGGGTCGGACAGGTCCAGCCGGGACAGGGCGACGGCCACCGGCCCCAGCCGGGCCCGGTCCGCCAGCCCGAGGTGGCGGTAGCCGGCGAGCGCCGCGGCCAGGTGGAGGGGCACCGGGAGGCTGGTCCTGCGGATCCAGCCGGGCCGGCCCCCCGGCGTGAGCACGGGGATGGTCAGGCGCTCCTGCAGGCGGGTGCCTGCCGTGGAGCCGATGCGGTCCAGGAATCCCCGATAGGCGGTGCAGCACCGGAGGAACACGTGCTGGCCGTTGTCGAACCAGCGGTCGCCGCGCCGGAACGACCAGGTGGCCCCGCCAAGGCGGGGCCGGCACTCGAGCAGCGTGACGGCCGCCCCGGCGTCCGCGCAGGCCAGCCCGGCGGACAGCCCGGCGAGGCCGCCGCCGACCACGATCACCCGGGGGCCGCCGGCGCCTCCCGACCGGCCTCCCGGACCGCCGGCGCCTCCCGACCGGCCTCCCGGGCCGGTCATGCCCCGCCTCCGGCCAGGGAGCGGGCGGCCACCCAGGCCTTCTCCCACGACGGCAGGGAGACCCTTGTCGTGAGGACGTCGGTCGGGCTGCGCTGGATGCGCGTGAAGAGGCGGTGGTAGATACCGGCCATCGCAGCCACGCACGCCCGGCTGCGGCGGTCCAGCATCGGGAGCAGGCCCAAGCCCCGCTCCCAGTACGGCACGGCGCGGCGGGCCTCGAAGACGACGAGGGCGGCGAGGTCGTCGGGCCGGCCGCCGAGGTCGGGCCCGATCCCGAAGCGGTGGAGGTCCTCCCGTGGCACGTACACGCGCCCGAGCTCGTCGCGGTCCTCGACCAGGTCCCGCAGGATGTTCGTCACCTGGAGGGCGATCCCGAGGGCGTCGGCCCGCGGTGCGGCGGCTTCGAGGTCAGTGGCGCCGAAGACCCCGAGCGAGAGCCGGCCGATCGATCCTGCCACCCGCCGGCAGTAGCCCACCAGCTCGTCGAAGGTCTCGTAGCCGGTCGCCGCGGCGTCCATCTCGCACCCCTCGATCAGCTCACCGAAGGCGGGGAGGGGGATCGGGAACCGCTCTGCGGCATCGTGCAGGGCGACCAGGACGAGGTCGTCCTGGGGCGGCGGCTGCTGGGCGAGGTGCTTGCGGACGGTCGCCAGTCTGGCCAGCTTCTCGCCGGGCGGGAGATCGCCGTCCCCGATGTCGTCGACCCGGCGAGCCATGGCGTAGATGGCGGACATGGCCTGGCGCTTGGCCGGCGGGAGGAGGCGGATGCCGTAGGAGAAGTTGCGGGCCTCGGCGCCCGTGATCTCCTCGCAGCACGCGTAGGCCTCGGACAGGCTCATCGGCCCCGGACCAGGAGCATCACCAGGTGCCGGCCCGCGCCGGCCGGCGTGGGCCGGCACCTGGTCCCGAGGACGTCGAAGTCGGCCCGCTCGACTGCGTCCAGGGCTGCCAGGCCGCCGGCGGCGAAGCCGGCCACGGCGACCCTGGCCCGGCCGGGCAGGGAGGCGGAGAGGGGGCCGCCGGCGTCGAGGAACGTCCGGGCCCGGGCGGCCTGGAAGGCCACCACCCCGCGTAGGGCCGGCCCGGCCCGGCTGGCGCCGAGGTCGCTCTCGTCGCAGCCGAACCGGGCCAGATCGTCGGCCGGCAGGTAGACCCGGCCCCGAGCCCGGTCCTCGCCCACGTCCTGCAGGTGCTCGACGATCTGGAGGCCGGTGCAGACCTGGTCGGACAGGGCCTCCCGGTCGGGGCTCGTCAGGCCGAAGACGGCCAGCACCAGCCGGCCGACGGGGTTGGCGGAGAGGCGGCAGTAGGCCAGGAGGTCGTCGAACGTGGAGTAGCGGTGGGCCACCTGGTCGAGGCGGTTCGCCTCGACCAGGTCCCGGAACGGGGCGGGGGGAAGAGAGAGGGCGTCGAGGGTCGGGGCGAGCCGGGCCAGGACCGGATGCGTGGCCTCGCCCCGGTAGGCGCGGTCGAGCTCGGCCTCCAGCCAGTCCAGGTGGGCCAGGCGGTCCCCGGGGGCGTCGTCGCCCAGCTGGTCGGCGAGGCGGGCGAAGCCGTAGACGGCCAGCAGGTGGCCCCGGACAGCCCTGGGCAGTAGGCGGGACGCCACGGGGAAGTTCTCGCCGCCGGCCCGGGCCATGACCGCGTCGGCCGTGGGGACGCCGGACGG